>JACQRL010000065.1 GCA_016206485.1 Planctomycetota bacterium
ATGCCGACGGCAAACAGCTGACCACGCTTAAAGGTGAGAGAATTAAAGAAGAGTTTGTGGAAATTTTGGAAAGATATATTAGAGAAAAATATCAACCCAACGAGGTATAAAATTGGCAAGCAACTTAACGAAGAAGATGTTTTTTTTAAGACAATTATCTCATATTTCGATACTTAGTTCTTTCTTGTTGACTAGTGCTGCCTGCTCTCCTCAGTCTCCTCAAGAGGAAATAGAAACAATTGGACTCGAAAGTAAGGATATTGATATAGAACGAGGATACCGAACTAACACAGATAAATATGGTATATACGGACAGTTTTTTTCAGAGAAGAGCTCTTGGAGAGTTCATGGGAAAGGTAAAACTATTTTAAAAAAACAACAAGAGGCAATCAAAGGGAATACTCTCGAAAGCATTCATTGCGAACGTTGCACTCGGTTCTATAGATTAGAAGAATGGGGCGTCGAGCAAATATGTAAGGAGCAAGAACTATCACCGGACTTAAGGCAAACCGTTTCAATAATGTTCTTACAAGCGCGTTACAAATCGGTTTCCATGCTTAATCCAACTCAGGGATATTCGTCTCGCCCGGTCATGGACATGAAGCCGGTTCAACTGGTACTCAGAGTGAATCAACAAAATTATTCATTCTCCATTTTAGATAACACTCTTGAATATTCCTATGAGGAACCGGCAGAAATGACGAGGGCCCAAAAATACAGTTATCTTTTTTATTACCAAATACCTGACCACAAAAATATCAAAAAGAAACTGGAAGAATTTTGTGCACCTCCGGAATATCAGCCAAAGCCTGATTCGACCCTAGAAAATGACCCCAATCTAGCCTTGGCGTATTATAATAAACGCATTCAAGAGAATCCTGAAGATGCGCAGGCGTATTATGGACGAGGTGTCGCATGGCGAAAAGGACACAATGATTTTAAGGCTAAAAAAGATTTTGAGCGAGCCGTGACCCTTAATTCCAATTATAAGGAAGTCTATCTTCAGCTGGGAAAGATTCATTTTCACGACTTAACTTGTTCGGATATAAAAGGAGCATTCAAGTATTTTAATAAAGCCTTAGAAATTGATCCGGAATGTGCTGAGGCTTATTTAGAACGTGGGAGGGTGTACAACAGTTGCGGGAAATGGAAGGAAGTTATACCCGAATACAATAAGGCGCTTGCAATTAATCCTGAATATGTGGAGGCTTACGTAGAACGGGGGAGATCTTACTCTCACAATGAAATGGACTTAGCCTTGGCTGATTATAATAAAGCTATTGCCATAAATCCCGAGTATATACTGGCTTATCGTGAGCGAGCAAAGATTTACCGCCAAAAGGGAGAACTTAATAAAGCTATTAACGATTACACCAAACTTATTGAATTAAAAGATAGCGAAACATTTATATTCAAAAAAGCTAGAGGAAAAGAAGCCTATGAACACCGGGCGTCTGCTTATAAAGAAAAAGGGGATTTGGAAAAAGCCATTGCTGATTATACGACATTAATAGAGGACTATGATGACAGCTACTATTCTAAAGAGTATTATTCCTATCGTGCCGTTGCCTATTTTCTCCTGGGAGATTATGATAAGAGCTGGGAAGATGTTCCCAAAGGGAGAACAAAAACCAGGGAGCGTGAGCTTGAGGGATTTCTGGAGAAATTAAAAAAAGCCTCAGGGAGAGAAGAATAGTTCAAAAGAACAAGCAGCACAACTGTAGTTTAAAATCATGGCATCAGCCTTCCGGGAACTTCCGAAACCCCCATCGCACCGGTGTATGCCGACGGCAAACAGCTGACCACGCTTAAAGGTGAGAGAATTAAAGAAGAGTTTGTGAAAATTTTGGAGAAGTATATTAAAGCAAATATCAAGCAACCCCAATAGATCCTTAAAGACATTAATCAAATTGACAATATGGCAGTTATATGGCATAATTATGGTAGAAATATGGTAACAATCTAGGAGGACATAACTATGACAATTTTAACCAATGATATATTTTCTACTGTTTCTGAGAAAGACTATCTCTCTCTCTTTGAGAAGGATAAACCCCAATATAATAGAATTAAAAACCACCTTGGATTTAATAATAAAGATATCTCCACAGCCACAGGAGTACCATTAAGCTCTATACGTTTTGATGAGGATATTCCTACGGAAGTACGCGAGCGCATGAAAGAGTGGGGCAACCTTTTAAATCTTGTTGCTGAACATTTTAAAGGAGATGCCATAAAAACAGCTCTATGGTTTACCACACCTAATCCCCTTTTAGGTAACATAACTCCTAGGGATATGATTCGATTCGGTAGATATAAGAAACTATTTAAGTTTATTTTTAATGCCTTAGCCGAAAATAAGAGGTAACTGCTTTATGGCAAGGCACAGGCATATTCGGCACATCCAGTATAGACCCCCATCAAGAAACCCTCGTCAGCATTTATTTTATTAGATAAGTTTTCTGTCAAGGATATTCTTAAATGGACAGCCTTAAAGGACCAGTTTTTAAAATATTACTGGGACTACTATAAAGAGCTTGCATATCAACGTTCTCGGATTGCCGATAAAATCAAGAACTCTCTGCTTGAAGCTGCGCAGAAAAATCTTAGGTTTACCAACTGGCAAAGAGCGATAAAATTTAAATATAGCCTGACACCATTCTCTGTGAAAGGAAGTCTTAATGATCCGGGAGGAAGATTTAATATTGGAGATATCAATCCTTCACAATTTCCGCCCTTCCCAGCGCTTTATTTAGCTTTCGATAAAGACACTGCACTTCAAGAATTACTAAGCCAGCCGATTAATCCTCAAGAAGAAAAACTCAAACTTGATCCCCTGGATTTTGCTCTAACAAGTCCTGATTCTATTACAGTTGTCTCTTTAAGCGGTTTTCTCGATTCCATAATTAATCTTAAAGAGCCGAAAAAGCTCCAGCCTTTTGTTGATTTGATAAAAGAATTTACAATTCCTGATGATTTAAAGAAAACGGCTAAGGAGATTGGAGAACATGACCCTGACTTAATTCGGACCGTTTCTAAATTAGTAGATGCTCTACTAGACCCTAACTGGCGTCTCTGGTCAATGCAATTTGATGTTCCAGTAAGCTCGCAAATTTTTGGTCAGTTAGTTGCTGAAGCAGGGATTGAAGGAATTTTATATACCTCAAAATTCACTGGCAAGGACTGCCTTACCATCTTTCCGCAAAATTTTGATGATACTAACGGCTCATTTATTCAATTAGATGATGAGGCCCCAGCAGAAATTAAAATCCGCCGGCTG
>JACQRL010000052.1 GCA_016206485.1 Planctomycetota bacterium
ATAGTACAGTAATATTTTGAAATTTATTAAATAATTAAGAGATAATTCATCTTTAAGTGTTAAAACGTGCTGTTGAAATCGTGCTTTCTACAAACTTTGCGATCTAAAATCGTTTTAATTCCGCAATCTACAATCTTCAATTGTTCAGTGTCTTTCTTCTTCGACCTTTTCCCCGTCGAATCTTATAGTCAGAGATTTTTGTTTGTAGATTGTCTCCAGGTTTATCGGACGCTTCCAGATTTTATAAAGGCTTTTCAGGGTATCCCTTGCCTCGTCAAGTTGAAGGTCCCAAATCTCGTCTCCTTCATGCTTATGTTTTAGCATGAGTTCAGACCTGTTTTTGTAGTTTCCATCTGCAAGCTCAATTATCGGATGTCCCATATTTGTCAGTCTGAACAACAAAACTTTCTTTATAGCTTTATAGTCCTTGCTTACGATTTCGGCTCCATTCTGGTCCTGATGCTGCCTGTAGACAAAAAGTTTGTGTTTTTCACAGAATTCATCGTTAACAAATTCATCGATAAATGTGATATCATTGTAAATTTTCCGCACCTCAAAGATTTTGTTTCTTCCTTTTCCAAGCCTTAAATTCCAGTTTTTTTTGAGTTTCAGATCGTCACAGAGTTCATATTCGAGACCGAATTTTCCTTTGTTCCATCTGTCTTCGATTTCTCTGTACAATTCGAATCCTAATTTATATGGATTCATTGCTACAGGACCGCCGAGCACTCCGGCATTAATTTCCGCAAAATCAACTACTTCCTCATCAGTCAGCATTTTTTCAGTAAGTATTTTTGCATGCCAGTACGCTGCCCATCCCTCATTCATTATTTTTGTGAGTGCCTGAGGAGCGAAGTAATACACCTCTTCTCTTATCATTGAAAGAATGTCGCTTTGCCAGTTTTGCATCGGCGCATGTTCAATCATAAATGACATGATATCTTTCTGTGGTTTTTTTGGAAAACGCATATTTTCAGGTTTAGGTTCATCTTTTTTCTGTTTCTTGCCATTTTCTGAATCCAAAAATTTCTTGACGTATTTGCTTATATTCAGTTTTCGCTTTTGTTTTGCCGGTTCATCCTCTTGTGACATATGGAAGTCAGATGATTCTTTTTTGTGTTTTGTTCTGAAAATTGAGTGGTAATCTATAAGATTTTCAATGCTTATGCAGGTGTCGATCCAGTTTTCCACATTGTCATGTCCATATTTATCAATATAGTTTTGCACTTTTGTGGAGTGGTTTGCGATTTCATCCAGCATTTTTCTGTTTGTAGCCTGAAACCACAGATTATTTTTGAAGAAATCAGAATGTCCGAGCACGTGCGCGATTACGATCTTTTGTTCAATCTTTGAATTTGATTTAAGCAGATAGGCATAACTCGGGTTATTGTTGATAACGAGTTCATATATTTTGTGCAGACCCCATTTGTTTGATTTTTTATTTATTTCATATTCCATGCCATAGCGCCAGTGTGGAAATCTGCCCGGAAATCCGCTGTAGGCGATGATTTCATTCATTTCCTCGTAATCGACAAGTTCAAAAATAGTCGGAAATGGATCAAGATCACATTGCTTTGCTACCTCTAAAATCTTTACCTCGAGCTCCGCGATTTCGCGTTTTGTTATGGGCTTGTGTATTTCACTCATATTAAATCGTAGAACTTGGAACGTAGAACGTAGAGCGTGATAAAAGACATATTTTACGATCTATGATCCAAGATCTACGCTTCATGATTTGTTATTTTCCCTTTCCCAAGAAGTCTTTAATCGAATCGTAAATATGTTCTTTGTCTTTAATTTCAGATGTAATCACTCTGCCATCATCTTTGAAGGCTTCGTCAAGGTCTTTTTTGAATTGGCCGCTTCCGTAGGCGCTTTTGACCTGACCGTAGCAGAACATATTTACGTTCGGAAGTATTTCATTTTTTAGAATTTCCGAGCATTTTTGTGTATCATCCTGTCCCCAGTTGTCGCCGTCAGAAAAATGAAACGGATAAACGTTCCATTGATCGGCAGGATAATCTTTTTGTATTATTTTAGTGCACAATTCGAGTACGGAAGAAATTCTTGTTCCTCCGCTTTCGCGGATTCTGAAAAATTTTTCTCTGTCAACTTCCCATGCAACTGCATCATGAACAAGATATCTGACAACAAGCCGCTTGTATTGAGATCTCAGCCATGTATCTATCCAGAATATTTCTGTACGGACGATATCTTTTTGTTCATCTGCCATGCTTCCGGATATATCCATCATATAAATTATTACTGCGTTGTTTTGAGGGACATTTTGCAGTTTCCTGAATTTGTATCTGCGGTCATCTCTTTCCGGGACTATTTTGGGATTATCCTTGTCATATCTTCCTGATACGATCTGTCTTTTAAGAGCATGCCTATATGTCCTCTTGAAGTGTCTTAGTGTCTCAGGTCCATATTTGCTGATCGTCGTGTATCTGAAGTGTGGGGCAAGAACCTCATCCTTTCCTTTAGGTTTAATCCTTGGAAGCTGAAGCTCTTTTTCCATAATTTCCGCAATTTCTGAAAGGGTCAGCTCAACTTCCAGAACATGCTTGCCGGGCTGATCTCCTGCATTTGCAGAACCTTGCTGGCCGTTGACAGGATCGCCTTCTTTACCCTCGCCGTGTCCGACGCCGATGTCGTCGCTCATTTTATGTCTGAAGGTTGGGACTTTTAAATTTTTGTAGGGGATGCTGACTATGTACTTTCCTTCCCGTCCGATCATCTCTCCGTTGGAAATATATTTTTTAAAGTCTTTTCTTATATTTCCTTTGATGATATCCCGGAATCTCCGGTAATCGCGCTCGATCTTTCTAACCATTTATTAACAGAATATAGAATATAGA
>JACQRL010000010.1 GCA_016206485.1 Planctomycetota bacterium
TTAATGAGGTGAAGAATGAGTAATTTAGATGAAATTAGGAGATTATTGAAGGCAATTCTGAAAAGACTGGAAGAAACTGAGGCTATTCTGGAGGATCAGGAGCAACGTTTGGCAGATGTTGAGGATGCCGTTGATTACGACCCTGATGAAGAAGAATAGCTTTCAATCGTCAAGCGGGGGTACAATCCCCCCGCTTTCCTCAATTAGTATCTTAAAATGTGTGTATTTCAGGAGGTAAAATGTTAAGTTTCGAGTTCCCTTTAAAGACTTTCTGTATATTTTGCGGAAATAAAGCTGCTATATACTTGGATAAAAATAAAAGACCGTATTTGTCCTGTATTTGCAGGATCAGGGTCTTTTTTGGCTCTGAAAAAAATGTTGCAATGTATTTATGGCATGCCGATAGGATACCAAAAATCCTCAATAACAACAAATACGCAGTTTCTATAATCCATAATGAGCGATTTCCTATCAAAACGTATTGTATCTTCTGTGGAAATGGAATAGAGGCCAAATTAGATGTTAAAAATCGTGCATTTATTCGCTGTTTTTGCGGGGCGACTGCTTTCTTTTATGATAGAAAGGCATTTGACGTATATTTAGATTTTTATGCAGATAAAGTCATTCAAAACCCACAAAAATTTATGACTATGCGTTCCGGACTAGAGTGGCATTAAAATCCAACCTGCATATTTAAACTCGAGTATTCGTTTTGATCCATACAGCAACATGAATGTATTTGTACTGATTTTGTGCCTTATTTTTCCGGTGTTCTATTCATGTTAGAGACGACTATGTAGATATGATTAAAAAAAGAGTAGCAATTTACGCGAGAGTCAGCTCCCAAAGGCAGGAAAAAGACACAACTGTTGAGAATCAATTAAGAGATATAGAGCTGTTCATTAGACAAAATAAGGGTGAATATCAGGAGTATGATCGCTACATTGATAGCGCCAAATCCGGGAGAAAGACTACCAATAGATATGAGTTTAAACGGATGATGAAGGATGCAGAGGAGTGCAAGTTTGATGTCATTCTGGTATGGAAATTTGACAGGCTCGGTCGCAACCTTCTTGATATAGCAACAGCAATTGAGAAATGTAAAAAATTAGGCATCGAGTTTCTTTCCGTAAAAGAAGCTACTGTCAATCCCGCAACTCCTATGGGATCCTTCTTTTCTAAACTATTGCTGTTGGTAGCCGAATTCGAATCCAGCATGATAGGTCAACGGGTCTCCAGTGGAATGCAGCGGCGTAAAGAAGAAAATGGCAGCAATTTTGGCAGAAAACAGAAGTTGTTCCTAAACTTCTCAAAGATATATGAAGCGCGAGAAAGCGGTAAAACAATAAAAGAAATCGGTAATATCGTAGGGCTAAAAAGGAGCCGAATAAGCGAGTTGTTAAAGGAAAAAGAGAAAATAATCAAGTTATGCAGGCAAGGAAAATCAATAAGAGAGATCGCTATAGAATTAAAAATACAAGAAAGAAGAGCAAAGAAGATCGCAGCTTATCTTCACTCTAGAAAAATTATCCCTGCTGTTCCGGCAAAGACCACTAAAGCAACACCAAATTACCTTAATAGTTGACCGAGTTATCCCGGTTTTAACCTATTCCACCAAGGGGGACAATGCAGGACAGAAAAATACCATAATCTCAACATAAAATTGTAATTGCGACAATGAAACCGGTACTTATCAAAATAACTGCCCTGCCAAATTTGTTCGTAATGGTGATTTTAACATCAATTTCTGTTAATTGCTCCACACGAGTCGAAACAAAACCTTTTATTGATGAAATGAGGGTAGAATACGAGGATAGGCGCTTACCAGATTTTCAATATTATTTGTCTAAAGATGTCACGCTCAGAAAAGTGGAGTCTGCCAAAAAAGTAGGTGTTGAGGAAGGTATTGGAAGTGAGTCCTCAAAAAAGTTTATCAAAGAAATCAAAATAAATAGCAGAACTCGTGGAGAATTATCACTAAATCGAATTAAAGGCGAAGTCCTTTATATTAGTTTTGACCCTAATGATGAAGATGGATTGCCTTTTGTAAAAAAAGAAGTTGAGTTGAATTCAATAGAAGAGAAAAAGAATCTACTGAATAAAATAACTGGGGCCTTGGACTTTAGTTCTTATTTTGGCCCATTATTTGGGTCTGATGAGAAAGAAAAAGAACAAAATGGAGAAAAGGATCAGTCCAATCAAAAAAAGCAAAAGGTATGGTTATATGTGATATCACCTCAAAAGGGCAATATCGTAATGTATGGAGGTGATGAATATGTAGTTACGGAAGAAAGCCTCGGTGCTTTTCTCCTAACGGATGTAGCCCCGGAAAAAGAATTACAAAAACAAGTCAAATACTTACCAGGTAGAAAGTATTATGAAAAGGAGCAAAAAATAGGAACGAGACCTTTTATTGATGAGATACGAGTGAAGTATGAAGATAAACGCCTACCTGACTTCCAATATTATTTATCCAAAGATATTGCTCTCAAAAGAATTGTAGAACCTGACAAAACAATAGATGTTGAAAAAGGTATTGGAAAAGAATCATCGCAAGCAGTTATTAAAGAGATTCATATAAATAGCAAAACATCCGGTGAATTGTCATTAAATCGGATTAAAGGTGATGTCCTTTATATTAGTTTTGACACTAATGATGAAGATGGGTTACCTTTTGTGAAAAAAGAAGTTGATTTGAGCTCAATAATGTTTGAAGAAAATAAGAAAGAACAGAAAGGAGACCTGAATAATCAAAAAGGGCAGGCTCAGCAAGAGGAACAAAAAGTATGGTTATACATGATACAACCCCAAGAAGGCAATGCTGTAAAGTATAGAGGTGAAGAATATGTGCTCACAGATGAAAGTCTTGGAGCTTTTCTTCTTATAGATATTGCCCCGGAAGCAAAGTTAAGAAAGAAAATTGAATACCTTACAGGTAGAAAGTACTATGAGAAAGAGCGGAAGGAAGAGACAGGAAAATAAATTAGGATTTGCACAAGGACTTTTATTTTGCGCAACTCTTCTGATTCTTTTTACTATTTCGTGCAGTAAAACAATAGCTGTTGCAGATACTCCTCGAATAGGGATTGCAAATATAATCAATTCTATGGGTGAACTTATAGGTGGTGCTTTTTTAACACAGGATGGAGATAAGGTTAAAATAAAGATTAAGGTAACAAAGCTACCTCCTGGAGCCCATGCTTTCCATATCAACGAAATTGGAGTGTGTAATCCTCCTGATTTTTCAAGCTCCGGAGCACACTTTAACCCATTTAATAAAAAACACGGTTTAAAGAGTTCGGAAGGTTCCCATGCTGGAGATCTTCCAAATTTAATTGTTGGACAGGATGGAATAGTAGAGACAGAGTTCAACTCAACTGAGATCACGTTAAGTGAAGGTTCTAATTCGATATTCGACTCAGATGGCTCTGCATTTGATATTCATGCCAATTCGGATGATGAGACGACTGATCCTTCGGGTAATGGCGGAGCCCGCATTGCCTGCGGAGTAATTACCAAACATAAATAGCTTATTGTTCACAAAGTCAGGAACTGACACCTATGATTAAAACCCTTTCATTATTGATCGTGTTAGCTATTCCCCCACTACTTGCAATTATCTATGTGCTTCTATTTGGAGTTAATCTTCCATTATCAGATCAGTATTACAGCTCGTTATCGTATGTAAAACAGTTGTACTACAACCAACTCGAAATGTCTAGTCTGATGAAAACCTATAATGAAAACTTCCATGCTTTTCCACGAATTATCTGGATACCGCTTGCAGTTTTAACCGGTTGCAATGTCATTGCAGAAATGTACGCAGTAGTATTTTCACTTATCCTGCTATTTGTAATCCTCATTGTGGCTTTCCGATATGAATCAGGGTTAAAATTAGTATTCCTTATACCTCTCTCATTCTTGATCTTTGGTTTAAGGCAACGTGAGAATCTTTTATGGGGACATCAATTATCCTTTGTAATTGTAGCTCCATTGGCGGCAATCACATTCTATAGCATCAAATTATTCGGTGAAAAAAAGAGCATCTCATATTATATAATCGCTGTCATCTGCTCATTATTGGCAGCTATGTCATATTCACATGGAACACTCGTCTATTTAGTAGGATCAATTCAGCTTTTCATCCTTTCATTCAATAAAAAGATTAAAATCTCTCTTGCTGTCATATTCTGCATCTTTGGAATTATAATAGGATATCTACATTTCTTGAATCTTACACAAGACATAGGCCCAAATTACCTATCATCACTGACTCATCCTTTCAATTTCATCAGGTTTTTTTTGACGCTTTTGGGCGGGGCACTCTTCAATGACCCGATAATGGCGCAAATATGCGGCTTATGGGTTATTATTACAGGAATTATCAGTTGTTATATCATAATAAGCAAGGGAAGACATAATACTTACTTTTTCTGGTTAAGTTTTTTGGTATTTGCTCTCCTGAGTATCTGTTCAATAACTTTCGGACGCTCACACATTCCGCATCGTGCCCTTAGATCGGCATACTCAACCTTCCCTTTGATTGCATTTGCCAGTACATACATAATTTGTCTGATTGCTGTTCATGTAAGCGAAAAAAGAGAAAAGATTTATTCCCGTATTTTGCTAGGAGGACTATTTCTTTTGATCATTACGGGAATACCAATTTCCTCTGTTGAAGCCTTCAATTGGGGTATTAAAATCAAAACAACCAGAGAATATAAAAAATTTGCCCTGTTGACATATGAAACCCAACCGGAAAGAGTCCTGGGACAAGTAGGCAGTAGACCGCTATTAGTCAAAGAGCTATTAGTCTTTCTTAAGGAAAATAAACTGGGACCTTTTTTAGATCCGAATTACCCTCCACCCATACCGCTAAATTCTATAAGTAGTGAAGATGCTTTTATAATAGATTCCATAAATGGGAGACAGATTAATAATGCAAAAACTCCATTTATTATTCCTGAAGAAGAAACAGCTATAACCATCAAGGGGTCTGCCATAGATCCCATTACCGGGCAACCTGCCGGTGGTGTATACATAAAGATTAATGACAGAGTTTTTCCTGTTTATTATGGTGTAAAGACTGAAGATCTGGAAATTTACAGCCGCCTGAGTCTTAACAATAAAATGCTGACTCACTGCGGTTTTGAAAGGTCGGTCCCTGTATATCTTTTTGGAGAGGGTCTCCATACACTACAAGTAATAGTCCTGACAAATGACGGAAAATCTTTCTTTGAAGCAAAAAAAAGTATACAGCTGAAGATTCAGGGAAAACGCCCGATTCTCGACAGAGCATTTAAGTCGTGTATTACTAATGAGAATAATTTTCTTTTAAAAATTAATGATACCGCAATTAGCAGAGATAATGGATATTCTTATCCCTGCAACATCCCTAAGGACAGCAAAAACATTGTAATTACCGGCTGGGCTGCCAGACCTGACATTGTCAATACCGTTGATGGGGTCATGATTAGGGTTGATTCCGCTTACTTGTTTCAAGCCAATATTATTAATACGACAGATGAAGATGGAAAAGCGGAGTTTGAGTGCACTATCCCAACCGATAAACTTCTTCCCAGCCAATTTAATGACCTCGGTATGCACTGTTTCTCAGTAGTAATTCTATCAGGCAATAAAAAGGATTATTATGAAAGTCGCGACTGGATCTATTTTAGGATAGATCGTTGATTCGAACTATTGAGAGTTGAAAGTCCATATCAGAATGAAATTGATACCCGTGTAAATCCGAAGCCTGCAATCTAAAAACTGAAATGCCGCTTATTTTATTGGCAGAAGTTCAGCACAACGTATGTACTTCTGTCACAGAGTTTACAGATAAGATGCTTTTCATGGTCTTTCCACTTCCGCTCTGTGTAATCATAATCTAATTCGTTTGGTATTACTCGACATTCATTAGGAATGTCATAACCTCTACGCATGCCAATAATCCAGATCCAGTCACTTCCTCAAAAACCTTCCATAATCAGGGATAATGCCATCAGAAAACTTTGCACCGAAGTATCGAAACAGTGCGGTATACCGGAAAAAAATGTCTGGGCAACATGGGAGATCATGGAACCTCGTAACTACACAGAGGGAGATCAATTAGCAGATGAACAGCCAGAACAGACTCATCCTCCTATTGTAAACGTAATTGTGTTTGAAGGCGCTACTCAGGAAAAGATTGAAAAGATGCTCAAAAGCATTGCTGACACCCTTTGTAAGGAGCTTAAACTTGCTGAAGGTAATGTTTTCATAAGATATACGCAGGTAAAGTCTGGCATGATTTACAGCGGCGGGGAAATCGTCTACAAACAATGACAGCCAGTCATACAAGGGAGCAAAGTAACTCTAATATTACAACTGATAGGGACTGCCAGCGTTCAATTCTTACCTTTATTGATTCATTCGTTATCATTTATGAAATCTTGAAATAACCCGATAAACATTAATATAGAGAAAAAGTTATAATGGAAACGGTAAGCCCGGCCAGCACAGAAGGCCTTTATTGAGGAGGATTTTATGGCAGAAGGAAGATGCATGAAATGTAAAAAGCAGGTCGAGATTAAAGACCCTAAAGATCTAGTAATGAAGAACGGCATGAAAGCTGTCCAAGGCGTCTGCGGAACCTGCGGGACAAAAGTATTCAGGATAATTGGTAAAGCTAAGTAGAACAACTAATAACAAAATACAGAAGTTAGGATACAGGGGTCAGGAAACAGGTGTCAGCGATAAACGCTATTTCATCCTCGATATTTCTTTGGATCTGAAACAGTCAATTATGTGATCATTCACCATTCCCACTGCCTGCATGTGCGCATAAATAATCGTTGAGCCCACAAAGCTGAGTCCACGCTTTTTAAGGTCTTTGCTGAACGCATCAGATATAGTAGTCTTTGCAGGAAGCTGTTTCAGACCTTTCCAGCTGTTCTTAATCGGTTTATTTCCAACAAATCGCCACTGATAATTCGAAAAACTGCCGAACTCCTTCTGAATCTCTAAAAATGCTCTTGCATTTTTCACCGCAGATTCGATTTTGAGACGATTGCGAATGATTTCGGGATTTTTTAAAAGCGATCGAATCTTTTTTTTGTCATATTCAGCTACTTTTTTCACGTTGAACCTGCTGAACGCCTTACGGTAACCCTCCCTCCTTTTTAAAATTGTAATCCAACTTAATCCGGCCTGTGCTCCCTCCAGTATCAAAAATTCAAAAAGCTTCCTGTCATCATGAACCGGGACTCCCCACTCCTCATCATGATATTTAATATACACAGGATCTGTCCCTGCCCAACCGCAGCGCTTAATTAATTTCACCGGCTTATGATACAAAATTTACCTTAGATTTATTCTTCTTCAGCTATGAGAACTTCACGAGCGACAGCCTGAACCGGATATGATTCTGCTACACTTCCCTTAAACCAGACCATAATTTTTTGACCTTCTTTCAATATGCCCATATCTCCGCTCTCATGTTCACAGCCAGGCTTTTCACAAACCATGCTGTTTTCGGTGATTGTAATGAAAGCTTTATCATACTGAAAAATCCGGTTATCATCATCCGAGAATTCAACAAGTATGGTTCCTTTATTTCCAGTGTCTGTTTCCTGACCCTTGTATCTTGTTATCTTTTTAATAACCCCAAATATGTCCGGCGGAATCTCTGAACAGTGCGGGAATCTGCCGCTTGACCTGCACCTACTTTTTATTACTACGTTTTCATTTATTTCTCTGCTATCCTTAAACACTGCGCACTCCTCACCACAGCAATATCTTTTCCTGAGATCCGGATTTAGTTCTTTGACTTCAAGCAGTCCGCCGGATACGGATTTACATATATTGCACTTGTAAGCTATCTGGATTGTCCCGGATGGCAATGCGACTTGCTCGTGCTTTATCTCAGACCCCGGGACTGCCCATTGTCTGCAGATCATACAGATATCCAGAACCGGAGCCAGGTCCTCAAATTTTTTTAATTCCTTACCTTTTCCGGCACAGCACCTGCCGCCCTTAAGATATAGTTTCTCCCCGCAATCTATGCAATCTTCAGCCTTGTAATAGATTCTCTTACAGACTTTAACTTTTATGGTTGTAACATTGCATGTTTTACATTTCTGCGGATCATCACCGATAAATGTTGCCATACATTGACCGCACATAAACCCGTCTTTAATTGTCTCCTGCGGGCAGTTATATCTGTCATTTTTTAAGTTATCTTTATTGAAAGAACCTGCAGACAACAAAGTAATTAGTAATACATACTTCATATGAAATTATGACGTATATACGTGAAAAACCATCACAATTATTTTAAATACCATTATGCTTTACAGCGAGTTCAATTGCGTCAATATAGTGTAGGAAGTCAAACTATGTTTTACGCCCTTACAGAGACAGAAATTATAATGCGGGTATTAAGCGCAGGATAGTATGAAAAACTTCTATATATTGAAAAGAATGATCGCTTCAAGGGAAAAGCAAATAAAAAAACTTGAACAAAAGATGGAAAACGGCTGTGTAATATATGCAGACATACAAACAGGGGAAGATATATCGCCGGTTAAGATTATTCAGGATTTAGAAAAGGAAATTAATAAACTAAAAGATGAGCTTTTGAAACAAAAGAAAAAGAAATAATGATAAGCTCAAAACGTCAGACAGTTTTGAGCTCGCCGAATCCCTTTTTAAAGCGGAGCGCAAGATTAACCAATCCAATGAGAACAGGAACCTCGACAAGAGGCCCGATCACCGCAGCGAAGGCCTGACCGGAATTAATTCCAAATACCGCGACAGCCACTGCAATGGCAAGCTCGAAATTATTACTGGCAGCCGTGAATGACAACGTCACAGTTTTCTGATAATCAGCTCCGGCTTTTTTCCCCATCCAAAAACTGACCAGGAACATAATCACAAAATAAATCAGCAGAGGAATAGCAATGCGGACCACATCCATCGGGATACTGACAATCAGATTGCCCTTCAGACTGAACATCACTACGATCGTAAAAAGCAGGGCAACCAGTGTAAGAGGGCTAATAGAAGGAATGAATCTGCTTTGATACCACTCCTTTCCTTTTATCCTGATCAGCACTATGCGGGTAAACATTCCGGCTATAAATGGAACTCCAAGATAAATAAATACACTCTCAGCAATCTGACCTATGCCTATCTGAACCACACTGCCTGCGAGTCCAAGCATGGGAGGAAGTACGGTAATAAACAACCATGCGTACACACTGTAAAACAGGACCTGAAAAATACTGTTGAATGCGACCAACCCGGCACAGTATTCAGTATCACCTTTTGCCAGCTCATTCCAGACAATCACCATGGCAATGCATCTGGCAAGACCTATCATGATGAGCCCGACCATGTATTCCGGATACTCTCTCAAAAAAACAATAGCCAGAATAAACATCAGGACCGGACCGATTACCCAGTTCTGAACCAGAGAAAGAGAGAGAACCCTGAAATTGCGAAATACATCTCCCAATTCCTCGTAACGAACCTTCGCCAGCGGAGGATACATCATCAGGATCAGCCCTATGGCGATAGGAATATTGGTCGTTCCTGACTGATATTTATTAATAAAAGACTCTATACTCGGAATGAAATATCCAAGCCCGATTCCGATCCCCATAGCAAGAAAAATCCACAGGGTTAGAAAGCGATCCAAAAGAGAAAGATGTACGACCTGACTTCTAGTATCCATCAATCTACCTGATTCTATCACGGAGCAGAATGTCAGGCAGCATCTCTACGAACACTCGTATCTCGTCACGCACGCGCCTGTAGTGAATAAGAGCTTCTTCCTCAGTCCTAGCCGTTAACGCAAGTCTTGGCGGATCATCAAAGTTTTTGTGAACAACCTTCACATTTCCCGGAAACACAGGACAGGCATCGTGAGCATGGTCACAGACTGTGATCACCCAGTCGAACTCTTGTGCGGGCAGTTCCGCAACAGTCTTTGATATCTGTTTACTGATGTCAACCTGCGCCTCAGACATCACCTTTACAGCCAGCAGGTTGAGTCCATACTTTTCAATGCCGGCCGAGAACGGTTCAATAACATCTCCCTTCAAATGTCTCGCCCAACCCTCAGCCATCTGACTACGGCACGAATTGCCTGTACAGAGAAAAAGCACACGTATTTTCTTGCTCATAACTTGTGGGACTTAGCAGATTTCCAACGAATTATTATCCGCATCATATTTCCTCATTAATTTAAACAACCTCTCTCATCAACCGAAACAAGTCCTATGTTTTACGCCCTTTCAGAGATAGAAATATCAAACCGGCAAATACAAGCGCAAACACAGATAAAGTCAGAACATCACTATCTAAGACGCTTACAGGCAGTAAGCCCGATTTTAATGTTATAATTATCCCAATTGTTATCCCCATAAGAGCCTCACCCGCAATCAGTCCGGATGCAATCAGGACGCCTCTGTCATTCGCATCCGACTCATCTTCTTTAGTCCTGGAAAATCCGCTTACAATTGCGGACGCTATACCACCCACGAGTATCGTAACTGAAAGAGCTATCGGAAGATATATCCCGATAGCAACCGGCATGACATACGCCCTGAATTTTGTTTTATATAAACTTAAAATTTCATCGATTATTATCAGCGCAATCCCTATGACCGCACCTATGAAAATCATATTCCATTTCAGATCTCCATGTGTAAACATTGCCTCTGTCAGACTTTTGAAAAGTGATGCCTGAGGAGCGGCAAGCGCCCCTTCCCTGTCAACTCCAATTCCGTAAGACTTATGCAATATACTTAGTACCGGCGCAATAACAACAGACGCGCTGACCGCGCCGACGATCTCCATGATCTGCTGCTGCTTCGGAGTTGATCCCACAAGATGCCCCGTTTTAAGATCCTGAGTTATATCACCTGAACTGCATGCCGCACAGCAAACCACACCTCCAACAACAAGCGCGGCCAGCATCCCAGACTGTCCAGTCATTCCGAATAAATACAACAGACCGGACGCAAAAAGAATCGCGCAGATAGTCATTCCTGAAACAGGACTGTTTGAGCTCCCGACCAAACCGACTATATATGCAGCCACCGCCACGAAAAAAAATGAACAAATAATCATTGAGACACCTGAAACTACGGTTATTCCTATCGAGCCGGTCAGACTATAATACAAAACGTGAACAGCAATTACCGTGATAACCAGCAGTATCCCCAGATGTTTCATCGAAAGGTCCTGCTCTGTTCTTTTGACCACCGGAGTTTCCATACCGGATGTCGTAGATTTATATCCTCGAACAGCCTCTTTGAATCCAATGAGAATACTTTTGAAGATTTTTATGATAGACCATATACCTCCTACAACCATCGCTCCCACACCCATGAATCTTATGTGTGATTTCCAAACCGACTGAGCAGTGGCGAATAAATCGTCAGGGTTGCTTATTCCATGGATCGATGTATAAATCGGGATGCTCACAAGCCATGCTATAGCGCCTCCGACAAATACAAGGAGGGCAATATTAAGCTTTACAATGTAACCGACTCCAAGGAGCGCAATCGAGATATCACCGGCGATCGGGAATACCGCATCTCCCAGACGCAGAGCCCCATGCAGGGAGTCTTTGATAATACTTGCGCCCGATGTGAAAAATTTTATTACAAGTCCGGCGACCAGTGAAATTGACAGATAGATAATTCCTGAGCCCTTTCTCTGGCCCGCTTTCAGGACCTCAGCACAGGCTACGCCCTCAGGAAAGGCGAGCTCTGTCTGGTTTACTATCAAAGGTTTGCGCAGAGGAATCATGAACAGGATTCCAAGCATCCCTCCAAGCAAAGAAACCAGCATAACAGTCCAGTAATCAAAATCAGACCAAATTCCTGCCATTACGAGAGCAGGCATGGTAAATATTATTCCCGCCGCGAGAGACTCTCCGGACGACGCTATCGTCTGCACGATATTATTTTCGAGAATCGTCCCTCTCTTCAGTACGCCTCTTAGAATACCCATAGAAATAACCGCCGCGGGAATACTAGCGCTGATCGTCATCCCTGCTTTTAATCCGAGGTAGACATTGGCGGCACAGAGAATTACCGCAAGCACCACACCCAACGTGACCGATGCAAACGTTACCTCAGGTATAAGCTTGTCTTCTTTCACTTTTTACAAATCCTTAATTCCATAACCCGTAACTATTCATTATTGTTATTCTTTAAATTTGAGGAATATTGTGTGGGTTGTCCATTTTATTTTAAAGATATTGACAAATAAACTGCTTTATTTCATATGAGTTTTTTTGGTCAAATAAAAGCGATTATATTAATCGCGCTAACAGGGTCTCTTCAATTAGATTATCTGAATGGGGTAGCTTCTAAGGATAATCTGGAAAGTTCAGAGGTGGAAACCAAAAAATCCTCAGCAATCCAACAGCAGGGGATTTTTGCACCTCCCTGGTGGGGACATGTTTTCAGCTCAACTGCTTCAATGCTTAGTAGTTATGTGAAAACAATATCTTCACCATCAGGATTCACAACAGTGTGTTCGGAACTAGGGAAAGTGGCAATTTTAAAACTGGACCACAATGGAAACCTGCAGGCAGCCCGCAGAATAGGAGCCTCTGGACAAAGGTTATTTGTCAGAGGTGCAACAAAAACACCAGATGGAGGATGTCTAGTGTTAATAACAAACCAATTGAT
Source organism: Planctomycetota bacterium (assembly GCA_016206485.1). GTDB lineage: Bacteria > Planctomycetota > MHYJ01 > JACQRL01 > SBBU01 > JACQRL01. Next base: position 12,690 of record JACQRL010000010.1, read on the forward strand.
ATCCACAGTGTTCTTCCTGACCAAGCTAGACTCAGAGGGAAGACTGCAAGCTGCATTACAATATTCATATCCAGGTACTGGTGGTTTTTTTAGCGATATGAAGCCAACCTCCGATGGCGGCGTAGTATTTTGTGCTAATTATAACAGTATAATTAAAATAGGATCTGGTGGCGAAGTGCTTTTCGCGAAAAAATATACAGCAAATATCCCTTTCAGCTTATCAGCAGTAACTGAAACGAGTGACGGCAGTTACGTTGCAGTTGGGTCGACAATGGTCGTAAACAATACTTTTGACTGGTTCTTGATGAAAATAGACAGCAGTGGAAATCTTGTCTACACGACATATACCGGAGGCCCTAATTTTGACATAGGCACAGATATAATTGAAAACTCTGTATCGCGTGAATTAAATGTTGTAGGATCTGTCGATTTTGGCTCCGGTTCCGACATCTTACTTATGAGAGTAGCATCCAACCTTACAACTATAGGGGCGGTGAAATATGGTGGAACAGGTTCTGATGACTCCCCAACAATAAAACAGACAAGTATTAATGGCAATCTTCTAATCTCATGGGAGACAACTGTATCTTCGAGCGGCACAGATTATGAGTATTTGTTGCTTAAGACAGATTGGGCGGGCAACCTGATCTATCAAAATATATATGGGTCGTCACCGACAAATCAGTTAGCTTGTGTTACTGAAGAGGTAAGGGATGGAAACTATGTATTAAGCGGAATTAGTATGTTTGATATTGCTGTATTAAAAGTACGCAACAA
>JACQRL010000055.1 GCA_016206485.1 Planctomycetota bacterium
AAGGTCTCTCATAGTTACTATTGAGGACCCAATAGAATACCTTCATAGTCATAAGAAAAGCTTAGTAAAACAGAGAGAGGTTGGTTCAGATACCCGCTCTTTTACAGAAGCTTTAAAACATGTTCTGCGACAGGACCCCAATGTAATCATGGTAGGTGAGATGAGAGACTTGGAAACTATCGCTACTACTATTACTGCCGCCGAAACTGGGCACTTGGTACTAAGCACACTTCACACACCCGATGCGGCTCAAACCATTGAGCGATTAGTAGATGTTTTTCCTCCATATCAACAAGAGCAAATTCGGGTTCAGTTAGCAAGTTCTATACAGGGTATCGTATGCCAGCAACTTTTACCCAGGGTGGATGGAAGAGGACGAGTGGTAGCAGTAGAAATCCTTATCCCCACCAATGGCGTTCGGGCAATAATTCGTGAAGGTAAAACTGAGCAAATTCCTACTGCTATACAAACTGGCGGGCAGATGGGTATGCGCTCTATGGACCACTCATTGAAAGAACTTTACCAGCAGGGTATTATATCTTATGAAGTTGCTCTTTCCAAGGTAAAAGATGTTCATGAATTCAAGTCTATAGGAGATTAACCAAAGGAGATATAAAGAATGGGAGATAAAGCATTAAAAGAAATAGAGATTCTAATCAGGGCGCGGTATCCTATTCTCTATGTAGTGTCCTGGGAGGAAGAACGCGTAGAAGAGATGCTTTTACGTATTGCAAACAACCGCGGTAAGATGCTCTTTTCCTGGACCGTAAGCCGAGGTATAAAACAGTATGGCGAGTCTGATTCTAAAGGGTTGATTGAATCCTCTCGTGACCCAATCGTCGCCTTGGACCAGGTACATAAATTCAAAGAACCAGCCATATATGTATTCAAGGATTTTCATCCGTTTCTTTCAGACCATGCGATAGTGAGAAAACTCCGGGATTTGGCTATATCCCTGACGAATAGTTACAAAACATTGGTCCTGGTATCCCCCCTTTTAAAAATACCTCCAGAATTAGAGAAGGATATTACAGTAGCAGACTTTGACCTGCCTGATTTAGAAGATTTAAATATCCTTTTGGAAAAGATTACTGCCCAGGTTAAGGATAATCCTCAAATCAAAGTTGAGTTAACTCCGACTGTTAAAGAAAAGGTCCTAAAGGCGGCATTAGGACTTACACTTAAAGAGGCTGAGAATGTTTTTGCCAAGGCGATTGTGGTAAATAGCAGATTGGGTGAAGAGGATGTGCCTATTATCCTTTCTGAAAAACAACAGATTATAAGGAAGACCGCAGTCTTAGAATATTACAGTGCAGAAGAAAAATTTCATGAGGTAGGTGGTCTTGATATATTAAAAGATTGGCTGCGAAAAAGAAACCTTGCATTCAGCCAGAAGGCGAGAGAGTTCGGGCTCCCGTACCCCAAGGGAATCCTTTTGATTGGCGTGCAAGGCTGCGGTAAGAGTTTGTGTGCCAAGGCAGTTTCTTCACTCTGGGGTTTGCCACTTCTGCGATTAGATATGAGCAGAATCTTTTCAAGTTTAGTAGGTTCTTCAGAGGAGAATATTCGCCGTGGAGTAAAATTAGCAGAATCAGTTGCCCCGGATATTTTATGGATAGATGAGATTGAAAAGGCATTTGCCGGGACACAAAGTTCCACCTTCTCAGACGCAGGGACTACCTCACGAGTATTTGGTAATTTTATCACATGGCTGCAGGAAAAGAAATCTCCGGTCTTTGTAATTGCAACTGCCAATGATATTGAACAACTTCCACCTGAGCTCTTGCGTAAAGGTCGTTTTGACGAAATCTTCTTTGTTGACCTACCGATTTTGGAAGAACGAAGAGATATATTTAAAATCCATCTTGAAAAACGGAAGCGTGATTCTAAGGGGTTTGATTTAGACCTTCTTGCCAGAGAATCTGCCGGTTTTAGTGGCGCTGAGATAGAACAGGTTATTATCTCAGCATTGTTTGATGCTTTTGAATCAGGGAAAGAACTATCCAGTGAATTTGTCCTGGGAAGTATAAAGGAAACAGTCCCGCTTTCCACCACTATGAAGGAAAAGATAGATAACTTGCGTATGTGGGCATCCACCAGGGCCCGTCCAGCATCGTCTGCCAAATCACCTGAGGCAATCCCAGAGATGGGGCGGAAGATAGAATTATAATGGTAGAAAGTGGACTATGCGATTATTCTACTTCATATCTCTGGAGACTTCATCGCAGACTACTGAGTGATAAATATAAAAAGATTGCCAACCGAGAGTGGAGAGATAATCTATTTAATGT
>JACQRL010000061.1 GCA_016206485.1 Planctomycetota bacterium
CAACTATGTTTAATATCTTTCAAATACAGCTCCGAAAGTGGTCCGACTTCAGGGGGATAGTACAAATTCCTTATTTATTAATTGGTCGTTTAAAAAGTAAATAATTTGTTATGTGTTCACGTACAATTGCTATTTGACCCGCATTTGCCTATTTGTAAATTATCTCTGTGAAATACCCAAAACTGTTTGAGCCTTTCAGAATTAAGAGCATGACACTTGAAAACAGGACTCTTGTAACCGCTATGGTAACGAGGCTTTCGGGAGCAGATGGGTTTGTAAACAACGAGATTCGCGAGCGATATGTGCGATTTGCGATGGGCGAGCCGGGGATAATTATAGTCGAAGCTATGGGGGTTCACGACTACAAGAGCGGGCAGCTGCTCAGGATAAGCAATGACGAGTTTATTCCGGGTCTGCGCGATCTCGCCAACAAAGTCCACGACACAAGCCCGACAAAGATCGCGCCTCAAATAATCCACTTTCTAAAGATCGCAAAAAGCGGATGGAGGCAAACCATTTATGACCTAACCAAAGATGACATTAAATTAATAATAAAACAATATGCAGAAGGCGCTCACAGGGCCCGCACTGCCGGATTCGACGGAGTTGAACTGCATATGGCGCACGCTTATACACTGTCTTCTTTTTTATCGATGAAAAACAATCGAAAGGATGAATATGGGGGGACGCTGGAAAACAGAATGCGTCTTATGACGGAAGTTATTCAGGCGTGCCGATCACAGGTTGGAAATGATTTTCCGATAGGAGTCCGCTTTGACGGAGAAGAATGTATACGTGACGGGTATGGACTTATGGATTCGCGCGAGATCGCGCTTCGCATAGCAAAACTTGGAGCAGACTGGATAAGCATCTCCGCAGGCGGAAAATTTGAAGACGCGATAAAAAAAGAGGGGCAGCCCATCTATCCCTACACCGGATACAGCGGAGACCGCTGCATGCCGCCTGCAACATATCAGGATGGATATAATCTTTATCTTGGAGCAGGGATTAGAGATTTCCTCCTTGCAAAAGGATATAAAACTCCGATCGTCGTAACTGGGAAGATTAGAACCCCTGAACATGCTGAACAGATTCTCTCTGAAGGAAAGGGAGACATTATCGGATTCGCAAGAACTGTCCTCGCCGATCCTGACTGGCCGAAAAAAGCGCGAAGTGGCAATGATGATAAGATTATCAAATGCATAAGTATTAATGTGTGCAAAGCGCTCGATGAAAATTTCAAAAAAGTGAAATGCTATTTCTGGCCGAAAAATGTTTCTACCGTTCCATTCGTAGAAAATACCACAGCGCCAAAGTGGCCAGTTGAAGGAGCTCAATTAAAAGCGGAGCAGCGCACAGGAGTGGTCAGGTTAACATGGAATAAATCCATAGATACCGATAAAATCTACGCGTATGATATCTTCAGGTCAGTTGATGGTGGACCATTCGAGTTTCTCTGGGCAACGCGCGCAGATATGAAGCCAATGTATGATGATGGAACTGCATCCGGAGGGTCAACATACACTTACTACACACAAGCGTTAGATATGGCAGGAAACCGCACAGAAAAATCTAATTCTGTTGCTATTTTAGTCCCATTACCGGTTCAATCAGAAACATAAGTCCATAAATTATGGCACATATGAACAGAACAGGGAATGATTATCTGGCAGATTTTGTTTCGCTAAAGGAAATCACAGGTATTGTTAAACAAGTTAATGAACTCTGGAAAAAGGAAGATTATTCGATTGGGCTGTTCGGAAAAATAGCATATGATGTACTAAAAAAATCGGAGCTGCATAAGGAAAAACTCATTGAAAATGTCTTAAAAAAAACTGCGCAGGCAAAGCTGCTTCCACCCCAGCTTTCAATGGAAAGAAACTTCGGATATCCTCCAATAACACTCTACGCAGGAGATAAATTTATCATCGATATATACTTCTGGGTCGATCCGCATACCGCGGTACATAATCACTCATTTACGGGAGCTTGGGTACTGCTGCAGGGAGCAAGTCTGCACAATAAATTCACATTCAAAGCCGGTTCAACCTATGGAGGAATCTCAACGGGAAAACTCTCGCTTGAAAGCTCGGAACTTATTAAAAATGGAGACATTAATATTATAAAACCTGATTCAGAGCTGATACATCAGGTGTGGCATTTGTCGTGCCCATCTGTATCGCTCGTGATTAGAACAGCAATTAATTCAAAGCTGCGCATTTATTTTCCAAATCTGGAAGTTCTATCGCCCGAGTATCTGTCAAAAACCACCATCAAAAAGGTTCATCTTATGCAGTTTTTGGCAGAGTCAGCTCACCCTCTCGAAAAGAGCTTTATTGCAAACTCTCTGAAAAACAGTGATGACTTCAATTCATTCTGGCTGCTCCATAAATATTTCGGATTCACAAAAAATATAAGTAAAATCCATGAGATAATAAAACTTTCAGGACAAAATTATCCCTGGCAAGCAGACTTAATTGAACTCTTCCAGTCATCTCATCAAGTAAACTTAGATCTGCGTTCGATCCGGGATGAGGGCGCACGTTTATTCTGCGCTCTGCTGTTTAGCACTCTGGATACAGAACAAATTGTAAAAATAATAAAAGAGTACGCCCCGGATAGATCTCCGCTTGAAACAGCTACAAACTGGATCGGCAGACTTGAAAAAAGCGGGCTGATAAGCTTCAGCCAGAATAAAAATATTGCGCCGGTCTTGAAATTTCTCCATGAAGCAGGGAAACTTGGCCTTCACCAAACGACTCAGAGTGCAGCAGTGAATTAATAATAAAAATGGCTGTATTTTCGATAGATGATTCACTTAGCAAAGATCATGAACAGCTTGATCAACTACTTCAAAAAATCGAGAATACACTGAGTGCTTGCTCTGCCGAGGTAATATCACTGCTCCAAGAATTCAAAAGCCGTCTTAGCCACCATATGAAATGGGAGGAAACAGTTCTTTTCCCTGCTGTGAAAGAATGTTGTACACAGGAACAAAAAAGGAGTATCGAATCTCTTGAAATTGACCATGAACGCATCCGTGAAACATTAAATAACCTTATTATGTCAGTAGAAGAAAATTTCCGGGAACCTGCAAAGGAACATCTCGAACAGCTTAAGATCTTTCTCCAAGGCCACAACTATGATGAGGAGCATGGAGTTTACGCAGAAGCAGATCAGCAGCTTGATGAAAAAACCCGTGAACGATGTTTAAATCTATTTAAAACCCCTAACAAAACGATAGAGTAAAACTCACACCACGCAACTTGTGACTCATCTATTATACGGAACATTTACGGTTTGTTTGGTATAAGAAAGTTATAGTGGATATTTCTGTCGAGGGTGTTAATATCTGGTTTATTGCGTCATAATTTTATTAAGGAGGTTCAGATGACCACATTATTCAAGATATTTGCTTTCTCATGGCTGCTGTTTCTGTTTGCAATAGCGCCTATATGGGCAGACAATGTACTTTTACAGCAGGATCCTCCAAAAGATCAGCAATCTGACGAAGAACTTTATAAAGAAGATCCCGATCTCGTAACCGAAGTGCTTGATGTAAAGCTCAAAGACGGCGAACAAAAGATAAATAACTATATATCCAAACCTGAAAAAATGAGTTCGAAAAGACCTAAGATTATTGCGCTCGCGCCCGCAGAAGGCTCA
>JACQRL010000062.1 GCA_016206485.1 Planctomycetota bacterium
GCCACCTTTTGTGCCGCAAGACATAATTCATCCACTATATGCTTTGGCGTAGGCAGGTCAGGGTTACCCATTCCGAGGTCTATCACTTCATTCCCTTTTGAGATAGCCTCTATCCTTAGTTTATCCATAATAGTAAAAAGATACGGTGGTATCTTTTTTATACGCTCTGCTTCTTCCATTATCATTATTCTCCTTCCTCAATAGTTGCCAGGACCGCTCCTACTTTCACTACTTCTCCTTCTTCAAACATGCGTTTCGTTAATGTCCCAGTAGAAGGAGCAGGGATATTGAATGTAGCCTTATCTGTCATCATCTCAACTAAATCAGCACCTTCCTCCACTTTTTCACCTTCTTCAAAATGCCAATATGATATTGTAGCCTCATTTACTCCCTCAGCCAACTCAGGCAAAACCACTTCTTTCACTTAATCACCTCCTATACTTTTATGAGGGTTGCTCAAAACTATTTTCTCGTCGGTAAATTTCCAACCCTGCTTTTCATTTCACCTCCACTTATTTCCTCGTCGGGAAAATTACTATTTTCTTAACATTTTGGCTAATTGGGACTCAAAATTTAGCCTTGAATTTATTGGTGGAGGTGAACTTTTTGTTTTGAGCAATCCTAATTTGTTTTTAATGTTTTATCGTCTGTCTTGACTTCACATCAACCCTCCTGTATCATTAAATCTTAACCGCTTATAACAAGGGGTTTGCTCAAAATACTATACAGGAGGAAAATATGTCTACATATCCAAGAGAAAAACTTTTGTTCTATCCAGCAAAATTTAATCTCTACGAATCTATCTTTCAACACTTAGACTTATCCGTTATCAAAGAACAGCTATCTAAGACAGGTAGAAAACCTTTCTCACGTCAGGCTATTTGTAGAGTCCTTATTTATAAAAACCTCAAAGCCATTAAAACCTTGTCAGAACTTACCTTTGAGTTATCTACCAATTTGGGCATTGCCTATATCTTAGGCTTTGACAATCGCATACCCTCTCGCCATCGCTTAGAAGAATTCATCCATAAGATGCCAAATCAATTATTACAACATATCCGTAAACACCAGATTAAAACCCTCATCAATTTGGGTGTTATAACCGGAAAATATCTCTCTATAGACTCTACTCCCATTCTTGCCTGGGTTAAACAAAATAATCAAAAGGTATTTGTTGAGAGAAAATTTGATAAAACCAAATTCCCTCAAGGTGACCCAGACGCACGATTAGGATTTATGGCCCTTAAAAAGCGTCCCAGACATTCCAAAGAACAACAGATAGAACTATTTGAAACACCTAACAATAAAGACGATAAACAAATTATCTTATTCTGGGGCTACCGTAATCACGTTATTTTTGATTCATTAAGTGAATTGCCTCTATATGAGAAAACTTTGCCTGCCAATGTATTTGATTCTAAAGTTACCGTCCCTGCCTTTAAAGAACTTAAGAAGAACTTTAAGTTAAAACCTAAAGGAGTCCTTGGTGATGCCGCTCATGATTCAGAGTATATCCGTAAGTACATAAGATGCACACTCAAAGCTAAAGGCTTTATACCTATTAACCCAAGATCTAAAAAAGAAGATATTAGGCTGACTTCACATAACACCAGAGTCTGTATAGCTGGTTTTGAGATGTATCCATGGGGCAAGTTCAAAGATAGAGGTAGAATCAGAAGAAAATTTGTCTGCCCCATTATTCACTTAAAGAACTTTGCCATGAAATACAACCATCAATGCCCTATGAATCATCCGAGGTTCTCTAAAGGTGGCTGTTATGCCTATGTGAGAGTAGATAAAAGTTACCGACTTGACATCATCAGTCCTAAATCTGAATATTTTAAGAGAATTTACAAGATGCAATCTGGCAGTGAACGCGGATTCTCTCGTTTACTTAACTTCTATATGCAACGCCCTATGCTTACAGGACTGAACGCTATCAGCAACCACTGCACATTAGCTCACATAACCATATTGGCTATTGCCATCGCTGCCGTTAAAGCAAAACAGAAGAATAAAATTAGATTCATCCGAGGACTTTTAAGGTCCCTTCTACAGAAATAACCATCTTGTCAAAGAACACTTGCTATCTATTCTTCAAAAACCCGAGTTTTGAGCAACCCTCATCTTTGTAAAAAATCTTGCATTATTCGCTCTGCTCTTTCAATTTCTCCCGCAGGAATTCTATCAGTCTTCTTTAAAAAACCGTGGGTAAGAA
>JACQRL010000063.1 GCA_016206485.1 Planctomycetota bacterium
AATCACTTCTGCATAGATTGTTCCAATTTTTTTTAGATGCAGGGGGTTCTTTGGATCTGCAAATACATTAATATGGATGTTTCCGTCCCCAGCATGCCCAAAAACTGCACATTTTAAATCTTGCCGCGCGACAATTTCCTTTGCTCTTGTTATATATTCTCTAACCTTAGTTGGATGCACGCAACAGTCTTCGATAAATCTCATCGGTCGTTCTGGTCCGGGGTTGTGCTCCAGAGATTTCGAGACCGCCCTGCGTAACTCCCATAGTCTGTCGATTCTGGATCCTGTTTCAACCTGAGAGTGAAGTACATCCGATACGCTCTCGGTAAGAAATCCCAATTTTTTATCTATAGCCTCCTGATTTTCCTCAGCAAATTCGCATAAAAGTACGGTATTAGTCTTTACATCAAGCAAATGCTCAGGAAAGACTTGATGAACAAATGCAAGCGCGGTCTCATCAATTATTTCAAGCGCTGATGGATTAAGCTTTAACAATAGAGCTGCGCTGCTGCCGGCAGCTTCAATGGTTTCAAAATGGAGCGCAACGAGAGCCCTTGCCTTTGGAATCTCTTTAAGCCTCAACGTAATTTTTGTCACAACTGCGAGCGTTCCTTCAGATCCACAAATGAGTTTTTCCGGATGCATAATTTCATTTTCAAGAAACTCAAACACGTTATATCCGCTAGAGTTTTTTATTACGTGCGGCTTATTTTTGTTTATAAGCGGCTGATATTCCAGATGCAATTCTTTAAGCCTGCTGAGTATCTCACCAAACCTGCCATTTTCTCCTTTTGTTGGTTTTATATCTGTCTTTGATCCGTCTGAAAGTATCACCTCCAAATACTCGATATAATCCTTTGTTGATCCATATTTCACCGTGTGTATTCCACCTGCATTTGTGGAAATATTTCCTCCAATACAGCAGAAATTCATGCTCGAAGGATCTGGAGGGAAGAACAACCCATGCGGTTTCAGAAAGTCATTCAGCTCTTTGTGAATAACTCCCGGTTCAACCATTATCGTCTTTGCTTTTGAGTTAAGCCCTACAATTTTGTTCATATATTTTTTGAAATCCATTATTATTCCGCTGCCGATTGATTGCCCTGCAATTCCTGAACCTCCACCCCTAGGAATCAGTGCAACCTGGTTTTCACTACAAAATTGTACTATTTGTGAAACTTCTTCGGAATTCCTTGGAAAACAGACTGCGGTTGGAACTGTTCTGAATATGCTCTCATCTGTTGAGTATTGATCAAGCATTTCATTACTGGATGTCAGTTCGCAATACTTTGAAAGCTTTTCTAATTTTGACACGATTAGATCCTACTGCAAAGCCCTAAAAGTTCCACGAAATAGTTAATGTTAATAACTGCCGTACGATTATTATTCAATTTCTATGCGGAGAATTTCCATTTAGAGTTGAATTCAGATTTTTTGCCGACAGAGTAGTTATTTTATCATTCATTAATGGAGTGGAATCACCGGCAGCTGATCTCGTTCAATTGACATGTTATCTTTACGCGATGTAGCCAAAATGAACAATGAATCAGCGTACTGTGTTGCTCTGATTGGATTATCATCTCCCTTCAAAAGACTGAAAAAATTAGTCATCACTGTCTTTTTGGCATCATTAGTAAAGTTCCCAATTCCCAATGCAGATGTAAGCACATATCCTGCTCCCTGTGAATGCGTGTGATCTGATACTCCACACTGCATATTAGGAGTTATTGAACACAACATCGCCCATTGAGGTTGGTATACCTCTCCAAGAAATTTCACCCGCAATCGTGACAGAGTTGTTTCTTTAACTCTAGAGTACACATTCACCCAAAATACATATTTTTCATACTTGTAGCGACCTGTTTCCAGATCCATATATACATCCAATCTATTTATATATGACTCAGGATATAAACCAAGAACATCATAGTATGAGCCTACAACTGCAATGACAACAACAGCTGTAATTCCCAATGCCTTCAGAAATCTTTTGATCTTCGTAATCTCATTTTATCAATATCCGATAAAAAGATCAAAGCACTGTTAAGACAGCTTAGACCTGCCTGACCATAAGACTATGTAGACCGTTAGACCATGTAGACTTATAAATTTATATGATTCTTTTAAATTGTTCAAGTGGCAGTTCCCAGACCCTGACCCCGCAGAATCTGTTCCCTTCCGGGCAGTAAGGTTTATCATTTGACAGAAGTCTAAGATAACATGGGGCGTGAAGAAAGTTCCCGATTTCAGGAAACTTTTGTTTTATCTGCAAGCTTTCCTCTGTACATGTTTTCCAGATCTCCTCCTGCGCAAGATAGCATAATCTCGTTGTCCATTTATGATGCAAATAAAGCAGGCTGCCAGATTCATAAAATCGTATTGAGACAGCATTTGGCAGGAGATATTGAACCCATTCCCAGTTCACCCCCATTTCAATCAGTGTATTCATAGAATCCCAAATTCTCTTCATTCCATTGCAATAAAACTCGAGCGCTTCCTGATTATCTTTGATTACGTTCGGAATAATATAGTCCGGTTCACCGGCTGTCAGTTTCGAGGTAAGAATCGGTCTTGTTCCCGGAACCATTCTATGCCTCTGATCCTGTGAATCCGCAGTATGTGATATCTTCTTCATAAATGTGAAGTATGCGTGGTTAAGACTCTTCGTAATCTTTGCAATACTGAGAATGTTAAGTCTGCTTGAAAGATATTTATTATGCGCAGGATTTAAAAGGAGCTCAAAACACTTCTTATTACTCATCGAATCTTTATCAAAACCCAGACAAAGCCTGAACGCATCACAGATAACATCTTCAGTATTTACCATGTAGTCAACAAGCTTAGATGAGTATTTTCCGAGCTTCTTATCGAACTCTTTCTTTATTTTACCTGCGGAGTTATTTGAGTATTCGGATAAGTATTCATATTCAATTGTTTTATCCAGAGGTATCGGATCATCTATCCCCTTAAAAAAATCAGGATCTATTTTCAATACCTCTTCCACCATTTTTCTCACAACAATTGCTGTTTCTGTAGGTGTATCAAAGTACTCTGAGAGCTTGCAGTACCTGTACAAGGTTATTCCGCTTATCGTGTGATAAAGATGAGCATACGTGGCTACCGGCAAAATGTATCTGGCAAGCTCCAGAACCTTCTTTTTAACAGATGCGCCCCATTTCTCTTCAAATTCTCTGGCCCTTCCCGGATAGATTTTCATGTATTCCTTTTTTACATCGTTATCAATAAGTTTTCTTAATTTTTTATATCCATCCATCTGGAAATTAATGGTATCCATATAAAGCTCCAATGCTTGTCCTTTAATGGGAGGGACAAGAAAGGATTCCCTTTTTACAGGAACATATCTCTGGCTCACCTGTTCAGAGTTATAAAACGGATGAGAATGCAGAAATGACCACACAAACTGTCTTGATATATCTTTCAAAATAAACTGAAATGTGGGATGCTGCATTGTTGTGTGGTGACCTGCCTGAAAAATACTTTCAAATATTTTATCTCTGAGCTCTCTTGACTGCTCTGTACTCGAAACCTCTTCCGGGTACACAACATTCGAGGAATAACATGTTCTTGCAGTCGCGACTATATTGTCATACGGGTTTTTAAATGAATTTACAAGGGTTACTTGCGGTTCTTTTGGCAATAGTTTGTGTATAGTTTGAGTCATCTTGTGCCGTATACTGTATACTTGATATAGTTAACTGTCTACTAAATATTCTACCAAAAGAATTAGTGAAGTTACTTGTGATAAACGAATCACCAATCGCAAGTAGCGAATTTTTCTCCCTTAATTAAAATTGATTGTGGATTACACATTATTGGCAAGTTATTTGATTTAAAAAAATCCAGTGCGGAATTATATCAGTTCATTTAGTGTCAGATAGGTTTTCTTCCGGTAAATCCTGTGGTCAAATCGTGCCAGTATGAGACTTTCTCCTCTCCCGATTTCCAGCAAAGGTAAACCAACTTATCTCCTCTTTTGCTGTAAAAATCTATAAGACCATCTTCAAACCCTTTCATCTCAACACCAAGACTGTTCAGCTCTTCAAGCAGATTCATAAGTTCATCTTTTGTTTTTTCGAGCTCATCACTCTCGCCGGCAGCCTGCAATGCCTGTATTTTTCTATATGTATCCTGTATATCGTTTACAATATTTCTTACCAGAGGCAGCGCCTGGTTCGCCTTTTCAACCGTGTATACCTTAATAGTCGCATTTCCTGTCGTCATTTCACAACTCCTAATTCATTACCTATTTTCTTTATTTTATCGACAGCAAAATCGAGATCGCCCTTAGAATGTGTCGCGGTCACGATAGTTCTGAGTCTTTCAGTTCCGCGAGGCACGGTTGGGAAAACGATTCCCTGCACAAAAACCCCCTCTTCAAATAATCTATCGCTGAACCTGAGTGTTTTGGCAGAATCACCAACAATTATTGGTGTTATCGGGGTTTCGCTGTGTCCTGTGTTAAAACCGAGTTCTTTTAGTCTCCCCTTGAAATACTTCGTATTGTTCCATAACTGTTCCATCAGATTCGGCTCAGTTTCAAGTATTTCAAACGCTGCCATACATGCCCCGACTACGGCAGGAGGATGAGAACTTGAAAACAGAAACTGCCTTGCCTTCTGAACAAAGTAATCTCTCACCTCTAATGTACTCGCAACATATCCTCCCATCGCTCCTATGGTCTTGGACAGTGTTCCGATCTGAATATGAATCTGGTCGGTTAAATCAAAATGACTTGGAGTTCCTCTGCCATTTTTTCCAACCACACCTGTGGCATGCGCATCATCTACCATTATTAAAGCGCCATATTTCTCTGCAAGCGCAGCAATATCAGGCAAAGGAGCAATATCACCATCCATTGAGAACACACCATCAGTCACTATCAACACTCTTCTTGCTCTTTTGCTTTTCACTTCTTTGAGATGTGACTCAAGCTCAGCCATATCCTTATGTTTGTAGATCAGGCGCTGAGCCTTTGCAAGCCTTGCTCCGTCAATTATGCTGGCATGGTTAAGCTGATCGCTTATTATGAAGTCCTCCTCAGATGTCATAATAGTCTGATTGACACTGACATTCGTAGCAAATCCTGACTGAAATACTATCGATGCTTCTGTTCCCTTAAACATTGCAATCTTTTTCTCAAGATCGTTATGAATGTGCATAGTTCCTATAATCGTCCTGACAGCAGATGTGCCAGCTCCCCACTTTTCCAGATACTCTCTAGCGCGCTGTATTACCTTAGGATGAGTCGTCAATCCCAAATAATTATTAGAAGAAAGATTAACGACTTTCCTGGAATTAATGATAGAAAGCGGTTGTTGAGCTGAGTCGAGTATGAAAAGTTCTCGATATAAATTGTCTTTTTTGAGCTGGTTAATCTCTTCTCCAAGAAAGGCAAGATCTTTCTTAACATTTATCATAAATCACTCCAACATTAAAACGATTTTAAGTGCATTTTTGTCCTTGGACATTAATACTTTAAATCCTTCGTCAAAATTTTTTATAGACAGTCTGTGCGTTATTGATTTATCAAAAGAGATCTTCCCTGTAGACAAAATCTGCGTCATTTTATCCCATGTTTTAAAGAGGTGTCTTCCCACTATTCCCTTGATAGTTACTTCCTTCATTATTATATCATCTGTTATATCAATTGCGACAGGCGCCTTTTGAAGACCAAAGGTGATTATTGTCCCCGCATTCTTAGCAAGTTTTGTCGCCTGCTTCAAGGCCTGATCACTCCCTGACATCTCAAATATAAAATCAAAACTCATGTGCCTGTTTTTTGATACAGCAATCAGATCATCTTTTATCGGATTAAAGACATGCGTAGCGCCATTTTCGAAGGCACTCTTGAGCCTTGCTTCCGCAGTATCTGTCGCCCAAATCTGCGCCGCTCCAAAATATTTCAAAAGCTGAATTGTGAATATTCCTATCGGGCCACATCCCATTACAAAAACATTCTTATCTTTAAGCTCCAAGTTTTCTGTTGCGTGCACAGCATTCCCGAAGGGCTCCATAAGTGAAGCGCTTTTAACATCAATCTGAGCCGGTAATTTCCAGCAGCATTTCGCGGGAATTTTTATATATGATGCAAAACCTCCATCAACATCGATTCCGACTATCTTGAGACTCTCGCAAATATGCCTTTTATCTTCTTTACAACTGTGGCATTGTTCACAGAAAATGTGGCTTTCGAGGGCTACTTTATCACCTGTAGAAATAGACCTGACAGATCCGCCCCTGTCTGCTACTACACCGGATATTTCGTGCCCTATTGTAAGGGGTGTGTGAATTCTCTCCGGAGCCCATCCATCCCAGTTGTATATATAGAGATCACTGCCACATATAGAGGCAGACGTGACTTTAATCAAAACCTCGTCTTCCAGCGGAACAGGCTCATCAATCTCACAAAGCGTAAGCCCTTTAAACTTCGATGTTTTCCTTACTGCAAGCACAAATGGATTAAATAAAAAAGATTGTCCTTTTCAAAAGAAAGGTAAACCCAGACAAATTTTACAGTTTTATACAATCTTGCCCATTTTTCGTATCTTCTATATAGGATCAATCAATAAAAAAAATTTTCAGGTTGTTTGAAATGATATGGCATTGTTCTTCACGTCTCACTATAATGGAGGTTCAATGCTAAGAGCGTTATTTGGCCCAGTACTTTTTGCATTAGTGCTTTTCATCCCTCAATCCTACATCTTAAGTGGAACAAAACATGGAGTCTCACACAAAGATGCTGAAAGATTGATCGGATATTTCAAAAAAGCAGACTCTTGGGCGCTGAAATCCGTAATACTCATAGCGCTTTCTGAAATACACCACCCGGATGCGCTGGTACCTTTCAATGAAGTAATCCTTGAAGAAAAAGACAAAAGGCTGCGTGCATACACCATCGAGTGCCTTGACACATTCAATCCCGCAGAACTTAAGTCCGGTCTTTCAAAAAATCTCATTGATTTACTAATTACAAAGGAGCTCAATAAAAAGAGCAAATATTTACGCGCGAAAATCGTTTCAATAATTGGAAAGATCGCTGGAGAAAAATTCGAGAAAGAATATGACTGTAAATCCTGGTGGGACAAACAGAAATCAAAATATGAACCTGCAACCTGGAATCCTGAAACTACAAATTCTAATGAGGCAGAAGATTCTGCTTCTGCGGCAAAAAAAAATACAGCCGCATTCATCGAACAACTCTTTGATCTTTATGAAAACGGATTAGAAATAGCGATCGTGCTTGACACAACAGGAAGCATGCAGCCAACAATAAACGCAGTAAGAGATGGTCTTGATGATATGATCTCGATGCTTAAATCCATAGTTCCGAAGCTGCGTGTAGGAGTAGTCACATACAAAGACTTTGAAGACATTCCAAAAGACGGAGCAGCTCTTCTTGTTCCGCTGACAAGTAATTTCAACGCTCTTAAAGAAGAATTAGACAAGCTGAATGCCTTTGGAGGCGGTGACATTCCAGAAAGAATTGAGAAAGGACTCGAATTTGCTTTCAAAGATACGAGGATGAAATGGTCATGCCACGCTGGAAAGGCAGTAATAATAATAGGAGACGCGCCTCCTCATAAAAAAGAAGTTTCCACTTGCGTCAAACTTGCAGAAGATGCGTACAAAAATCCTGAGAATTTGAAATTAGCAGCTGTCACAACAGGCAAATCAAAGGATAAAAAGAAACCTGCTCCGTTCATCACAAGCGCTATAGGTGTTAGTCCGCCCGGGTATCCTATTAATCCAGATACTAAAGATACATTCAAGGAAATAGCTGAAGCAGGTGGAGGTTCATACTCAGCACTAGGCAAATCGAGCAATATAATCAAACACATACTTGTACTTTCATTTGGAAAACAATGGGAAACACAGGTAGGCAAATTTGTTGACCTCTTTATTCAGTTTAAAGAAGTACAGGTTATTCAATAGTATACAACCTCTGATCCAGACGATATTTTTGTATACATGATGTGCTTTCTACATATGGAAACAACCGCAGATTACTACATCTTGACCTGTAGAGATAATTGCAATAATACTGTTATTAGGTACTGCGATATAATATGAAGCCGGTTTGTCTTATTATACCTCCGTCTGTGTTCCTTCTGGATGAGAGGGTCTTTATGAACCTTGGGATACTGAGGGTAGCTTCAGTTCTGGAGCAAAATGGATATACAGTTGAAATGCTCGATCTGTCAGGCATTCAAAATTATGAAGATGTTGTCAGGCTGCATGCTTCGAATTCCGACGCTGATGTTTTTGGAATAACATCGACAACACCTCAGATGCCTGCCGCATTTAACATAGCAAAATTAATCCATGAAACCAGACCAAATGCCAAGACAATACTCGGCGGACCACATATTACCCTTGTCAATGCTGCAAGAAAAAGAGAGGTCATGGAAAATCGAGTCAGCAGAGCGCACTCCGCTTACCAGAAACTTGCAAGAACATTCACAACACTTATTGCCGGAGATGGAGAAGAAGCAGTAGTGTACGCTATTAAAAATAATTTCCCGGAGTTAATAGATGCTGACGATCCAAAATCTCCGCTGTTTTTAACCAACACCAAACTCAATCATTTACCTTTTCCAGCCAGACATTTAGTAGATGCTGACAGTTACCACTATCAGATTGAAGGAGAACGTGCGCTTAGTCTCATCGCACAGCTTGGATGTCCATTTGAATGTGGATTTTGCGGTGGAAGACTCTCTCCGATGCTCAGAAGAGTCAGAATGAGAACTTCCGAAAATATAGTCGAAGAAATCAAACAAATACATGAAAAATACAAGGTCAAAGGATTCATGCTTTATGATGATGAACTGAACGTAAATACAAAGATGATCGAACTGATGAATAAAATAAGAGACTACGAAGATGAAGTTGGATCAGACTTCAAACTCAGGGGTTTTGTTAAAGCAGAACTTTTTACCAACGAGCAGGCAGAAGCCATGTATAAGGCAGGATTCAGATGGCTTCTAGTCGGATTTGAATCCGGCTCTACACGAATACTCAAAAATATAAACAAAAAAGCTACTTTGAAAGATAACACAAAATGCGTTGAAATAGCGAAACATCACGGGTTTAAAGTCAAGGCATTAATGTCAATAGGACATCCGGGAGAATCACAGGAAACAATAATGGAAACACATGACTGGCTCTTAAAGGTCAAACCTGATGACTTTGATGTTACAATCATAACAACATATCCCGGAACACCATATTACGACCAGGCTGTAAAAGAGAATCAAGACAGCAATATCTGGGTCTACACTTTCAAACCCACCGGAGACAAACTTTACGCGCACGAAGTTGATTACACACAAGTAGCTGATTACTACAAAGGCGACCCTAATGGCGGATACAAATCATATGTTTATACAGATTATTTACCGGCTGAAGAGCTTGTAAAACTCAGAGATTTTGTTGAAAGAAGCGTAAGACAAAATTTACAGATTCCTTTCAACCCATCAAACCCTTCTGTCAGATATGAACACTCAATGGGACAACTAGGAGGACCATTACCCAATTACATTCTAAAAACAACCGAAACATCAGTTTTAGATAAGTGACAATTTCACGAAACCTCACATAATAGCCGCATGCCTGCCGTTCACGAAATACGACTTTCAGTAGTAATCCCTGTTTACAACGAAAGAAACACAATCAAAAATGTTATTGAAAGGGTCAAAAACTCCATTAAAAAACAGAATTTAAAGGCGGAAGTCATTGTAGTCAATGACGGATCAAAAGATGGAAGTTCTGATGTAATACAAACAATTGATAATATTAAATTCATTGATTTGAAACAGAACAAAGGGAAAGGAGCCGCCATAAAAGCCGGATTCAAAAAGGCAACAGGAGATATTCTTCTGATCCAGGATGCTGACATGGAATATGATCCGGATGATTATACGGCTGTTATTACTCCGATAGTTTTTGGAAAATCAAAGTTTGTACTGGGTTCGCGTTTTCTTAAAGAACGTCCCATATTCTTCGGCAAAAAGAAATCACCATATTTCAATCATTATATCGGAAACAAACTCATAATCTGGGTTACCAATCTTCTGTATCTGCAGCACGGCACAGATTATGAAGGATGCTACAAAGCATTCACAAAAGATCTGATAAGATCAACACATATATATTCCAACGGTTTCGAATATGACAACGAGCTCGTATGTAAAATCCTGAAAAGAGGTCACAGACTTATAGAAGTTCCTATTTCATACAAACCGCGTACTTATGAGATGGGAAAAAAAATTAATTGGAAACACGGAGCCAAAATCCTCTGGACCATTTTGAAATACAGATTTTTGGATTAAACTTGGCTGCTAAAAAGAGAAATAAATTCCTTACTAGTTAACGGAGCAATTTTTGCAATCTCCATGTTTTCTTCAACATGTATAGAATTCTTCATACCACATAGAGCAGTAAGTATTCCTGGTGTCGAACGTGCAAACTGAAGACATATCTGATGATCTTTTTTAACTGTAGGAAATTTAGATCTAAATTCATCCGGAACACGTCCAAGAAGCCGCGCTTGAAGCAGGGATGCGCTTCCAATAATGGCGATTTCATTTCTCTTTGCTAAATCCAGTATAGTGAAATATTCATCATCGAATTCCTGAGTTGCCTCTATGAACGCCTCAGGAAGACCGAGATTAAATGGAAGCTGGATAAATTTGAAATGGTTATACGTACCACCTGCTTTTATTGCGCATTCGATCACACTGTCAAGCGAGATGTGCTCTCTATTGGTTTTGGGAACCCTGTAGGCATTCCACGTAGCTGTACCATACCAACGTATCTTTTTTTCCATAACACATTCTTCAAGGGCTTTAAATGCATCGGTCAGGCGTCGATAAAAGGCGTCTCTGCCTATTGAAGGAATCTGAGTCTCGGGATTATGCACATAATAAACATCGATCGTCTCAATACCTAAATTACTCCTGCTCTGATCAACCTGATTCTTCAGATATTTTGGGCTCATACAATGATAGCCGCCTATGAAATCAGATATTGAAGCAATGTTTTTATTAACAAATGTTTCAGCCACCCATTCTCTTGAAGGCATACTTCCTTCACCTGAAATAAAACCACCCTTTGTACAGATGAAAAACTCGTCCCTCTTCGCTAGTCCAGATGTAATAACTTTCTTTAAAGCCTGTCCGACATTTCGCTCACTTTTTTGAAATCTGTAATTAATTGCAGTATCGATGACATTAATACCAAGTTCAATTGCTCTATAGATTGAAGACGCGTACATTTCATCAGTTTTGATATCCGGATCGCCAAGGTAAGTCCCTATCCCCATCGTCGAAAGCGTGAGATCATTACACTTACGCCAGAAATCCAGGAGAGTTTTATGTTTAACGGCAAACCTTGATGTACCTTCAGCAGTCGCTGAACC
Source organism: Planctomycetota bacterium (assembly GCA_016206485.1). Taxonomy (GTDB): domain Bacteria; phylum Planctomycetota; class MHYJ01; order JACQRL01; family SBBU01; genus JACQRL01. Next base: position 11,438 of record JACQRL010000063.1, read on the forward strand.
GGAGATCATATTACTGATAGTAACGCATTTGGAATTCGTGTCAAAGCAAACGAACAGTAGATTGATAGCTAATCAACCGGCAACTCACCAAGTAAAATATTTAGTATTGTTATAACGTAAGAAGTTGTAAGGACAGGATCATCTTCCCACCACCTTCTGTTGTCATTCTTCCAAAAACCATTTTTGTCCTGTAATTTCAGGAGTCTTTCTGCAAGTTCATTTGCCCAGAAATGTTTTACGCCATCCGGAGTCTCAACAACCTTCTCACCATAGACTGATAACGCTTTAGACATTACAAGATAATAATAATAGAGTCCCTGCTGAGATCTTCTTTCCCCTAAAGACAGCTCTCTGTCAAATGGAAATCCGGGATGCTCATCAATAGAGTAATGATTCTTTATCCATTCAAAAGCCGCCTTAATGCGCGGATCATCTTTTTTCAAACCCGCATATAAATACATTTTAATCGCAGAATAAGTCATGGACCCATATGAATTAATTACATTTTTATTATCTTTATCAGACGT
>JACQRL010000054.1 GCA_016206485.1 Planctomycetota bacterium
GTTTTAAAGTTTAAACTTTAAATTTTAAGATTGAATGGGGGGAAAACATGGTCGTCAAGAAGTTTGTTGGTTATTCCCACAACGCCGTTCTTGAAAGGATCAAGAAGGAGATTGGAAAGGATGCCGTGATCCTTTATTCAAGTTACAAAAAAGCGCCGGGATTATTGCGATTCTTTATTAAATCGCGCTATGAAATTATTGCCGGCAGAGATGTCTCCAGCTGCCAGCAGACTCGAAACCAGGAAGTTAAACCAAAAAGCAGCGATTTAACAGATATACAGTTTAAGTTGGATGAGCTGACGAAATATATGAAATCATCGAAAAGCAATACAAATAACCGTTACTACAATTCTTTTAAACAGTATTTTTCTTCTGATATAGCGGGGTTATACGCGGAAAAATTTGATCTGGAAGATGAGAAGGAAAGCTTCTCAAAAGTTTTTGATCATGTTACAAGCAGAATTAGATGCAGCGATGGAATCGAATTTGCAAATGGCGAGCCGACAAGGGTCGCCCTTGTCGGACCGACAGGTGTAGGAAAAACAACGACAATCGCAAAACTTATGAGCGTTTACACTTACAAAGGAAAAAAAGTTTCTGTGCTTTCAAATGACAATTACAGAATTGCCGCTTATGAGCAATTGAAAAGAATTTGCGATCTTGTCGGGACTGAAATGCGAAAGGTTGTAAGACCGGAAGATATCCAGACCGAGTTGAGCTCACTCAAAACCAGCGATCTCATTCTTATGGATACTGCGGGACGCAGTCAGCAAAGTTCTTCGAAGCTGACAGAGCTCCTGAAAATACTGGAAGCTTTCAATCCGCATGAAATTCATCTGGTTGTAAGTGCTACGACTGAATCATCAACTATCTACAATGTAATTGAAAATTTCAAAGGATGCAGATTTACAAAGGTGATTCTAACAAAAATGGATGAAACTGTTAAGCCGGGGAATCTAATGGATATATTCGAGTCATCAGAAGTTGACCTGTCTTTCATAACAAAAGGGCAGAAGATTCCTCAGGATATCGAAATTGCCGACTCGGAAAGAGTTGCCTCACTTATGTTGAAGAGGGAGGTGGTCCATGTATAAACAGTTCTTACAGTCTAATAAGTCTAAAAGGTCTTATGAGTCTGATCAGTCAACAATAGTAGATTACCTGGAAGCTAACTGCTAATTGATATGGACCGGCAAAGTAAACTTACCTTTGGAAATGTTGCAGCTCTCCAGATGGAGCGTGAATTTGTTGATGATCAGGCGACCTCTTTAAAGGGTGTAAACCGGGGTAAGATCATTTCTGTAACAAGCGGTAAAGGAGGTGTTGGTAAGACCACCTTCAGCGTGAATCTTGCGGTTGCGCTCGCTCAGTTCGGCAGAAAAACCTGTCTTGTTGATCTCGATTTTGGTCTTGCAAATGACGAGATCTTTTTTGATGGCGTGGCAACCAGAAATTTGAGCGATATCTTTAATAATAAGAAAAGTATTGAAGAAGTCGTCACCAATACCGGATACGGAATAGATCTGGTTGTTGGAAGCTCCGGAGATGAGTCGATTTCGAATCTTGATGAGATAAGAAGAAAGTATCTTTCCAACGGTTTGGAGCGATTATCAAAGAAATATGACTATATAATATTGGATACACAGGCAGGAGTTGCCAAGACGACATTCGATTTTCTGATGATAAGCGATATTGTTAAGGTTGTTTTTGTTCCGGAACCAACCAGTATAATTGATGCATATACGGTTATTAAAATGCTTTACAGAGCGAATTCTTATGCAAGGATTGGAGTCCTTTCTAATATGGTCGATGAAGATTTGGATGGAAAGGAGATAGTTGAACGTTTCAGAGGTTCTGTGAAAAAGCTTCTTAATTGTGAGGTTGAAGATGGAGGTTTTATCTACAATTCACAGATGGTTAAATATGCCATAAGGCTTAAGAAACCGGTTATTGTATACTCTCCGTTTGCCAAGTGTTCGGTACAGATGAGAGAGATCGCCAGGAAGATAATATTAGAATCATGAAGGCGTTTAAGTGGGCTTTAAGTTGTACTATCGCTCTTTGTACGTTCTTGGCTGTTTTGCTCAGCGGTTTGTATTACGGATTGGATCTGAGGACAGTTATAATGAGGTCAATATTGTCTTTAGTAGTTGGTTTAATACTGGGATTTTTAGTTTTTTCGGAGCTGGGTATTTTTATAATATTTAAAGGTAAAAAAGGGAGCATAAATGATAGTGAAGGGGGTAAGGACCAAAAGTAAAATCAATGAAGATGAAATCAGATTATGGGATGAATATGCAAAAACTCGTACTAACGAAGTAAAAGAAAGGATTGTCAGAAGGTATTTTTATCTTGTCAGATACGTCGCAGAGAAATATCTTGAAAGGCTTCCAAAGTCAGTTCAGCTTGATGACCTGATCAGCTCAGGGCTCTATGGACTGTTGGTTTCGATCGAGAAATTTGATATCACGAAGGGATTTAAGTTTGAGTCATACAGTGTTAAAAGAATCCATGGATCTATTCTTGATGATCTGCGAAATATAGACTGGCTGCCAAGGGCGACAAGACAGAAAACAAATAGGCTTGCCCATACTTATGAAGCCCTCGAAAAAAAGCTTGGGAGGGCTCCATCTGATCAGGAAATCGCCAAGGAACTTAAAATATCCCTTAAAGAACTTGCCGAATTGTATTATGACTACAATGCCGCTACTCTTTATTCATTCCAAAACTTTAATAATCCGGACGATGAAGAGGTCGGGATTGTACAGTTTGAAGATAAAAAAGTAAAAGAACCCTTCGCGTTTGTTCTCAATAAAGATCTTAAAGAATGGATAAATAATCATATATCAACGAAAGAAAGGCATATAATTTTGATGTACTATACTGAAAACATGACGTTCAAAGAAATCGCAAAAGTTCTTAACATAACTGAGTCGAGAGTATCCCAGCTCCATGCAAGAATCCTGTTAAAATTAAAGACACTGGCGAAGAAAGAGAAACTGACTTAAAGCGTCTGACGGGATGAAAATTGTGTAGGCGAATAATCGTGTTGCTTATTCTGAATTGCGAGTTGCTAAGAGAATGGCTCGATTTCTCTTAGTAGAAGAATTGGAATCATTTCAGGGTATGTTGTATAATATAGTGGTATGCCGGTACCAGTATATAGTTTAGCGTGGCACATAAATCACTCAGATTACAGCCAGAATTCACAGACACAGTATGCAGCGCAGGCAGATAATTTTACGAGTATTACACAGTCTCAGTTTGAAGATGACTCGCTTCTTCAAAGGGAACAGGTAATAGATATGAAAGAGAGCGAAAATGAAGTTATTCAGGATAAAGAAAAGGGAGCGCATTCATATTTTCTGCAGAAGAGAAACAGGCGTTCAATTAAAGAGCAAATTGAAGCGATAGACTTGGGACTTGGATTACATGTAGACGTATTTGTCTAGCTTCTGAATTTCGCCGGTATATAAAAACAATAATTGTAAGTTTGCCAATTTTTCGAAAATCACTACTATTTAACACAATTGTAATTATCGGCATATGAAAATTCTTCTTACCTGTGACGATGGGATCTGCTCGAAGGGGATTCAAACGCTCAAAGATCAGCTGAAAAAACTTGGTAAAATCTATATTGTTGCCCCTGCGGATCAGAAAAGCGCAGTAAGCCATGGAATAACACTATATGATCCATTGATAGTCGAAAAGATCGCGATCCCGGGTGTTGAGATGTCTTATTCTGTGAATGGAACCCCCGCAGATTGTGTTAAGCTTGCTATTACCTCAATTCTTCCATTTACTCCTGATATTGTAGTGAGTGGAATTAATAAGGGTTTGAATGCAGGGTCAAATATACTGTATTCCGGAACTGTTGCTGCTGCCTTGGAAGCAAGCCTTTTTCAGATAACTTCATTTGCTGTTTCGATGCAGGACACGGGCACAAAACGAAAAGATATTGTGAAGGGAGCGTCGATTGCTAAAAGAATAATCACTTCACTTTATAGGAGGCATAAAAGAACTAGTATTGTTTTCAATATTAATATTCCCCTATCAAGCGCAAGGAGGTATAAAGGTTTTGTGCTGGCAAGACAGGAGTCTATTCCAAATGAGGATAACTATCACAGGAGAATCGACCCAAGAGGCAGGGTTTATTACTGGCTTGGCGGCGACAGAATAACCAGGATCGTTCGCCGGGTGGATAAACGAGGTGTAACGGAGTTCCCCTCAGATGTTATGGTAGTGCATAATGGATATGTTTCAGTAACCCCTCTTAAAAGGGATTTTACATATTATGAGGTTTTGAGGGAACTCAATCATGAATCATAGATCACAGATTATGGAACGTGGAACGTAGATCGTAGAGCATAGGGTGCAGATTGTGAAGATATTTGCGGTTGATGTTGGCGGGACAAATTTAAAGCTTGCTGTAATAGATGAGACAGGAACAATTTCTAAAAGATGGAATATTTCCAGCAAGTCGCAGGATGCGCCTGATAAAATCATTGATTCAATAATAGAGAGATTTAAAGAAGCAGGAAAAATAGATGCCTGTGGAATATCAACAGCCGGTATAGTCAAACAACCTGAAGGAATTGTGGTAGAATCACCTAATTTTCCCTTGTGGAAAAATGTTCATTTGAAGAAAACGATGGAAAGTAAAACCGGTTCGCGGGTTGTTGTCGATAACGACGCAAACTGCGCTCTACTTGCAGAATATTGGAAGGGAAATACTGCAGGTTGCAAAAACGCGGTCTTGCTTACGCTGGGTACAGGTATAGGCGGAGGCTGCATGTCGAACAGCATGCTTGTAAGAGGCAGGAGCGGATATGGAGGCGAAGTCGGTCACATAATGATAGACCCAAAAGGAGGTTTGTGCGGATGCGGCGGAAAAGGTCACTTGGAAACCTTCTGTTCAAGTTATGGACTCAGAGAGCTGTCAATTAAGTCTGGAATAAAAGATCTGCCTGACGAAGTAGGGAAAATACCTGAGTTCCTTTACATGAATGCTGTAAAAGGTGACAAACTGTCTTTGAAAGTTTGGTCTCACTATGGGACATATCTCGGTATGGGCATATCAGGTTTAATA
>JACQRL010000001.1 GCA_016206485.1 Planctomycetota bacterium
GAAACGAAGTAATTGAAACTGATATACTGATAGTAGGAGGTGGCCCTGCTGGTCTGTCCTGTGCTATCAAATTGTCTCAGATTTTCAAAACGTGGGAAAAGAAACCTGAAATAACTGTAATTGAAAAAGCACGTGAATTTGGTTCACATCAACTTTCAGGAGCTGTATTTGATCCTGTTTCTTTAAATGAACTACTTCCAAACTACAAAAACCTTAATCCCCCGCTCGAAACATTGGTAGCAGAAGAAAAAGTCTATTATTTGACTGAAAATGACAAATTTCAACTTCCTATTCCACCTTTTTTGTCAAATCACGATAACTATGTTATTTCACTTTCCAGATTGACCAGATGGTTAGCTGAAATTGCTGAAAAAGAAGGAATAATGCTTATACCTGATACCCCCGGTGATGATTTGTTGCTAGATGATAAAGGTGGAGTATGCGGAATAGTAACAAAGGAAAAGGGAATTGATAAGAATGGTCAAAGGAGATCGAATTATCAGGAAGGGATCCATTTCAAGGCAAAGGTGGTTATATTATCAGAGGGAACACTAGGATCGTTAACTCGTAAAGCGATAAAAAAATACAATCTTGATGCTTTCAGGCAACCTCAGATATTTGCGACAGGAGTAAAAGAGTTATGGAAGTCAGCAAAACCGCTTAAACCTGGGCAGGTAATCCATACACTCGGCTATCCTCTTTCATCGAGTGAGTTTGGAGGTGCATTCCTCTATACTTATCAGGATAACAAGTTTTGTATCGGTTTGGTTATTGGTCTTGATTATTCGAATCCTTATACAGACATTCACTATCAGCTTCAAAATTTAAAGAGACATCCTAAGATGGCAGGTTTTTTTGAGGGAGGAGAGCTCCTGGAATATGGTGCCAAGACAATTCCCGAAGGGGGTTTGCTCAGTGTCCCGAAACTATATGGTGATGGTTTTTTGATTCTTGGAGATTCAGGAGGCCTTGTTAATCTCATGAAATTAAAAGGCATCCACCTGGCAATCAAATCAGGGCTTCTAGCCGCGGAAACAGTTGCTGAAGCATTTAATGTCGGGGATTTTTCTTCTGAAATATTAAAACACTATGAAGTTTTAGTAAAGAATTCGTTTATTTGGAAGGAGCTTAAACTTTCGAGAAGTTTTAGATGCGGTTTCACTTTTGGACCAGCAATTGGGCTTTTGAATGCAGGGCTTTCATATATGTTAGGAGGCTTCAGCCCTATAACATTCCAATTAGAAGCAGGATATACCCATATGAAAAACAAAAGAAACTTTACTGTTGTTGAAAGATATTTTGATGAGAAAATTACGTTTAACAAATTAACCGATGTCTATTATTCTCAAGCTATCCATGAGGAAAATAGCCCTTCACACCTGGTGATAAAAGATCCTTCAACCTGCATTACTAAGTGTAAAGAAGAATATGGGAATCCATGTGAAAATTTCTGCCCTGCAAATGTTTATGAGTATATAAAAGATAAAAGTGAATACATACATATCAATTTTAGCAACTGTGTTCACTGTAAAACTTGTGATATTATGGATCCATATCAGGTTATTGAATGGGTAGTACCAGAGTCCGGAGGTCCAAGCTATAAAAATCTTTGATAATAAACATTAAGTTTACGTCAGCATTAAGGCAATTTAGTGCTTTTGCATTATTAAAGCTGGTATTGGCATCTATTATTTATATACCTTCATGATTAAGGAGAGGATTAGCTAGGCTAAATTCATAGGTTATGGTTGAACCCAAAGATATTAAGAAATATGTGAAAATTATGGAGGATTGTAACCTTACAGAATTGGAGGTTGAGGAGGAGGGATTCAAAGTAAAGCTCAAAAGATCAGATCCAAAAAACCCTGCTATAGTTGAAGAAAAGGTAGTAGGTTCAAGTAGATCAGTAAAACAGTCACCAGCTGAAAGTAAAACAGAAGAAATCAATCCAGATCAAGGAGTCAAGCCTGAAGCGAAGAAAAATCTCCATTTCATAAGATCTCCGATAGTTGGAACGTTTTACCGAGCTCCCAGCCCCGGGGCAAATCCTTTTGTAAAAGAAGGTGATAACATAGATATTGGGTCTGTTTTGTGCGTAATTGAGGCGATGAAGGTAATGAATGAGTTAAAAACTGATAGAAAAGGAAAAATCCATAAAGTTCTGGTCAAGGATGCTCAGTTAGTCGAGTTTGATCAGCCACTCTTTGAATTGGAAGCAGAATAGATCTATTGATTGTTTTAATGTTTAAATAATTATGTTCTCGAAAATACTAATTGCAAACAGAGGAGAGATCGCATTGAGAATCATGCGTGCCTGTAAGGAAATGGGAATTCAAACTATACTCGTATATTCAAAAGCTGATGCGGATCAATTTTACCTCAAAGATTCTGATTATTCAGTGTGTATTGGCCCTCCAAAGTCAAAGGAGAGTTATCTTGATTCTCTTAAAATACTTTCAACTGCGGATGCTCTCAAAGCTGATGCACTTCACCCGGGTTATGGGTTCCTTTCAGAGGATGCCGATTTCGCACAACAGTGTGCGGATGCGAAAATAATTTTTATTGGTCCCACTCCTGATGCTATGCTGACAGCAGGAAATAAAATCAACGCGCTCAATGTAGCAATGAAAGTTGGCATCCCTGTTTTGTCAACCAAGGCAGATCCTGTTGATAATGTTGAAGATGCGGTTAAAGTTGCAAACCAGATTGGTTACCCGGTTATAATTAAGGCGGCGGGCGGTGGAGGCGGGAAAGGAATGAGAATCTGCAACGATGATGAATCACTTCAAAAAAATTTTGCAAATGCAAAGGCAGAGGTTGGAATTTCGTTTAAAGACAGCTCACTTTATATAGAAAAATATGTTGAAGGTGCCAGGCACATTGAAATACAGATATTGGCTGACAAATTTGGGAATGTAATACATCTTGGTGAAAGGGATTGCAGCATTCAAAGACGATTTCAAAAATTAATTGAGATCTCGCCATCTCCTATAGTTGATGATCATTTACGCAAACAAATAGGTGAAGCTGCAGTTGAGTTTGTCAAAGCTATTAATTACCAGAATGCCGGAACTGTCGAGTTCTTATTGGCTCCGGATAGGAAATTTTATTTTATTGAAATGAACACCAGATTGCAGGTTGAGCATCCAGTTACAGAAATGGTAACTGGTATAGATATTGTAAAACAACAGATTAAGATTGCAGCAGGCGAAAAGCTTGGAATGTCTCAAAGCGATGTCAAATTTAATAAGTGTGCTGTAGAGTTCAGAATCAATGCAGAAGACCCTACCAGGAATTTTATACCAACTCCTGGAACAATAAAGAATGTAATATTTCCGGGAGGGCCTGGAGTAAGAGTAGATAGTCACATTTACTCGGGCTATACCGTTCCACCCTACTACGATTCTCTGCTCGCGAAAGTTATTGTTTGTAAGGATGATTTTGAAACCACAATTAGGTATTCAAAATTCATTCTGAAGCAGGCGCATATAGATGGCATCACAACAACAATTCCTGCATTAATTGCTATTATTAATCACCCTAAATTTATTGTTAATAGATTCGACACAACTTTTGTAGATTCATTACTTTTCACTGGCTAGCACCGCAAATTTAGTCGGATGAAATCAATTTAATAGTTGCATTTGTATTCACAGCTTCAATATTCGTATACGTTACATTAGAGTTAACTTCAAGAGCTGTTACAAACGTATCACTGGATGCTATGTTCGTAGTTGAAAAAGTTAAGTTCGAATCTTTTCCTATTGATAAGCCACTACCATCAACTGCTGTCTTTATTATTATGACATCATTTGCTATGATTGTACCAAATGAACTAGTAGTTCCTGTCATCATTATTTTTCCATCATCAAGTTGTAATATTGAATGTCCAAAGTCCAGACGTGAACCACCAAATGCCTTTTGCCAAGATATCGAGCCATCGCTCTGAAGTTTTATTACTGAAATGTCATCACCACCAAATCCAAAGGAATCTGTTCTTCCAACAAGCAGATAACCTCCATCAGAAGTTTCTACAACAGACTCTGCCTGTTCTGTTCCTGAAGCGCCGTACTTTCTTTGCCAAATTATCAAACCATTAGCATCGAATTTAACGAGAACTGAATCCCACCCAGCTCCAGTTTCATACATGAAACCTGCTACGAGATAATTTCCATCACTTGTTCGGATAGCATAGTTTACTTCATATACTTCTGTATAGGTTTTTTGCCAGAGAATACTACCAGAAGCATCAATCTCGATGATCCACATAGCATTAGCTATACTGAATGAACTGGATATTCCTATGACTAAAAAACTCCCATTGCCTGTTTCTACAACGCTCTTAGCATTATCGTGACCATCACCTCCATATGACTTTTGCCATTGAACATCACCACTCTTGCTGAGCTTTACGACAAAATAGTCTGTCCATCCATTTCCAAATGAATAGGTATACCCGGCCACTATATATCCATCGCTAGTAGTGGCAACTGACATCGCCCTATCATCATTCACTCCGCCAATTGCTCTTTGCCACTCGATGGCTCCGCTAGAATTGAGTTTTAATATCCAAAAATCCTCATTACCTGCGCCAAAAGATTCTGTACTACCAACAAGCATGCACCCATTATCCTCAGTAACTGATATATCGCGAATGTTTTCATATGATGTTCCTCCGTATGATTTTTGCCAGATTATCGACCCTTTATCATCTATTTTAAAAACCCAAAAATCGCCATTTAACCCAAAGCTACCGTCTACAGCTATAATGAATTGGCCATCGTTAGTCTTAGCAATTTTTGGGTTGAATTCAAAGCCACTTCCTCCATAGGTTTTTGCCCAATAAGTAGTGCTAGCCTCGCTTGATACTTTAGTTTGATTATCGCTATTGTTATTATTTCTTTTACAGGCGAATGTATTCAGTACGAGAAGCATACATATTATAATAAGTCGCTTATTCATGAGAGTAGACGGAGCTGCAGATCAAGTTAGTATATTAAAGTATATTATAATAAGGAATATGTAAGATGCCGCAGTTAGTAAGCGGTGCGACAGTGGGCTTTGTATTTTTTCATAAGGCAGAGGTTCCTTTGGTAATGAATTTGTTTTGTGGAACTCTTGTACTGTTGCGTCAAAGGCATTAATGAATGTCTCAGCATAGAAATGTTTTAATATTACATATGGTGGATTACGCTTTGAAACTACAGTTATCTTTGTATGGAAATCATCTACCGAATCGATCCATACACAAATTTTAACACCTAAATCAGGTTGATATTTGTGACCAATTATGTAGCCTGTTAGTTGTTGCTTGTCTTTATGACGCTGGATCATGATATTTTCCCATTTGAATATTTCTTCTGAAATATCCCACGCTGTTTCTAGATTAACATTATAAACTTTCGTTATTCCTTCATTTTTGTGTTCAGTAATGTAAACGATTCCGCTACAGGAAATTAACTGCAGGCTAAATAATGTAATTAATCCCACACTAAGACTCTTCACTCGAGCATTATTTAACTCCGTTCATTCAAGTCATCCAGACTGGACAGCCAACAGAAAACTCAGAATATCAAGAAAGAAGGTATTTAAATTGTCTTGAGCTGACTGGACATTTGATAAGTCGAACTTTTGATTGAAAATAATCTACTATTGATATAACTCGCTGTTCTTGGATCTTAAGCTCTATGGCAATTTCTCTGATAGTTTTTCCATTTTTGGATAGAATAGCAACGACATTTTTTTCGTGTATCAGCTGACTAATACGGGATTTGCTTAAACCTGATATAATACCAAGTTTTCTTAGACTAAACCCTTGGTCTTTAAGATCATAAATATTCCAGGCATTATATTGTTTTGGCTTTTTCCCAAAATTTTTGCCATCTTCTTTTCTTCTTCTCATTCCAGCTATAACTCTTTCTCTAATTGTTTCACGTTCGAACTCTGCCATCAAAGCAATCATTCCAAAAAATACCTTTCCAATTGTTGATGATGTATCAACATTCTCCTTTATTGAGATAAAATCGATACTCAATTCTTTAAATCTTTCAAGTGACGATACCAAATGGATTAAACTTCTCCCAAAGCGATCAAATCTCCAAACTAAAACAGCTGAAAAAAGCTTTTCCTGTGCATCTTTCATGAGCTTTCTTAATTGAGGTCTTTCATCAGTTGTTCCTGAAAACCCATTATCCACATATGTTTGATGTATTTTATAACCATGTGTTTTCACGAATTTGTACAGTTCTCTTAACTGATTTTCGATGGTGTCTTCGTTTTTCTGTTTCCGAGTAGATACTCGAGCATATAGCGCAACTTTTTTAGATGAACACAACTTTGAATGTAGTATTACTTTTTCAGGAGGATATCTTTCATTTTGTACATACCGGCTGGTTTATTGTATAGAAACTTTGCAGCAGTTATAGCTCCTTCTGCGAAAATCTCACGTGTATAAGCCCTGTGAGATATTTCAATAACCTCGCCTAATTTAGACATTAAAATAGTATGTTCTCCTACCACGTCAGCCATTCTAAATGAATTTATATCGGTAGTTTTGACACCAAGTTTATTTGCCATTGTCAAAGCAGTTCCAGAAGGTTTATCTTTTTTCGTTTTATGGTGAATTTCGTAGATCCCTATATCGAAATTAACAATTAGAGGTTTTATATATTCCAGCATAGAAAAAACAATATTGACACCAATGCTCATATTTGATTCTTTCAAGATTGCGATCTTGTTGCTGGCCTCAGCAATTTTCTTTTCTTGTTCCAATGTGAATCCGGTGGTTCCAATTACCATCGAGACCTTCAGTTTCGAACATTCCTCAATTCGTTTAAGAGTGCCTTCAGGAGAAGAAAAATCTATTAAACAATCTACTTTCTTTTTTAATGATGTTAAAACCTTATAGCTGTCAATGAGTGATTCTTTTTGATCCACAAGCAGATCAACTTTGATAGTTTTGTCTTTGGAAGCAAGTTTGTAGATCATCTGCCCCATTCTCCCTAAAGCCCCGCTAATTGCTATTGAGATGGTCATATTTACTACACTGAACTTAAAAGATTTGAGATATTTTCATTGGCCCCGGCAATTACTATTATATCTCCTGGTCTGAGGACATCTGATCCTGTTGGAATAAAACTCATTTTATTATCATAGTACGGCATATTTGATTTTCTAATGATAGTTATGACATTAATTCCATATCTATTGGGAAGATTAAGATCAGACAGTTTCTGTCCGACTAAAGATTCCGGGATCAGTATTTCAGCAATGCTGCATCCCTCAAACAGTTCATTGTAATTCCGAACAGAAGGGAATAAAAGACGTTGTGCCAGACTTTCCGCAGCAGATTCATCGGGCTGTATAACTTCATCGGCTCCAATAACTTTTAATATTGTTGCACGAATTGAGTCTGTTGCCCTCGCTATAACTTTTTTGACACCAAGTTTTTTTGCAATAACTACAACCAGTTCGTTTAGTTCAAAGTTGTCTTCTATTGCAGCAATTAATATATCGACTTTATCTATGCCTTGTGATTTCAGGTCATTTTCGTTGGTTACATCTGCCTTTACCGCGATAGCAACATCGTTTTTTATACTATCTACAAAATCCAGATTTTTATCGACAGCTATTACCTCTCCTCCCCTTCTGGATAACTTTAATGCAAGGGCTTTTCCGAATTCGCCAAGTCCCACAACGGCATATCTCATTTTATTATGATACGATTATATTTTCTTCAGGATATTCATAACTAATTTTGTTGCTCTGACTTGAAATGCTTAATATCACCATAAGGGGACCAATTCTACCTATTAACATGAGTATACATAATATTAGTTTACCTGTTATACTTAATGATGAAGTTATCCCGGTTGAAAGTCCGACTGTACTGAGAGCTGAAACAACTTCAAAAAGTAATTTATGATATGGAATGCCGGGATCTGTTACGCATAGTATGAAACTCGAAATGAATGCAGTTAATGAATAAAGAAAAACTATTGATATTGCTGATCTGACAATCATGACAGGGATTGCCCTTTTCATAATTTCCACCCGGTGATTGCGAATCATAGAAATCAATGTTGCAAATAACACGACAAAAGTAACAGTCTTAATTCCGCCTCCACACGATAGTGGAGAAGCACCGATAATCATAAATCCCATTAACATTACAAGTGTAGATATCTTTAACTCTTCAATCGGTATTGTGTTAAAACCGGCAGTTCTGGTAGTAACAGACTGGAATAAAGAGGTTGTAACTTTATCAGGTAATGTTTTACTTTTTAAAGTGTTGTCATATTCAAGGATTACAAATGACAATACTCCAACTACGATTAGGATTGCAGTACTCAGTAATACTATCTTTGTTTGAACATTTATTCTGGAAATTTCTAAGGTATCGCTTTTTTTCCAGATCCATTTGATTCTTCTGAAAAATGGGAGCGAAGATATTTTAAACTGAAGAAAGTTTATTAACACAGGATATCCCAGACCTCCTATAACTATAAGTCCCATTATAATGAGATTGAATTGGAAAATATCCGAATAAGAAATAAAGCTGCTTCCTTTTAGTCCGAATCCCGCATTGCAGAATGCTGATATTGAGTGAAAAATGCTCCATTTGATCCTGCCTGACATCTCCATATTTGGTTCATTCCAATACTGAAGTAAAAGAGCCGCTCCGAGAAGTTCTATTCCAATTGTAATCAAAAAGACATATCCTAAGAACTTTCCCAGATCTCCTATCACATTATAGTTCAGGGCATCACGCAAAACGATGGTTTCTCTAAGTCCTAGTCTTTGTTGTTGGAGAAGGCTGATAAATGTTACAAATGTAATAAGTCCCAGTCCTCCAAGTTGAATTAAAACAAGAATAATAATCTGACCTGCGGTAGAAAAGTCTGTTCCAGTATCACGAATAACAAGTCCTGTAACGCATGCAGCGCTGGTTGAAGTAAAAACTGCGTCGAGTACTCCGATAGGATGATTTTGTGAGGCACTTGATTTGGGCAAGAGTAATAAAGTTGTCCCGATTAATATTAGTAAAAAATAACTCACTAGTAGTATGTAACCTGGTTGCATTAAATGAGATGCAATATTCGCATAAAATCTGGAAACTCCTAAAAGAAGCTGGAGTGTTAAATATATTTGAATTACAAGCAGATAAAACTGATTAAGTTCTAAAACCTCTATTTTACCGGTTATTTTTTGGAATAAATCAAGATCTGTGCAGAGAGGCGTCACAACGAATAGCAAACAAAATGCGAAAACTAATAATATATCGATCCAGTATCGTTTTAGGTACTTTATTTTGTCTTGTGAAAAAAGAAAACGTACCACTATATAAGAGACAAAGAGCATTGTGATGCAAAGCTGAATAATATGAATATAAGTAAGGTGTTCTATAGATAAAGTGAACCCATGTTCTAATAGAAGTGAGGCCGTTACGATAATTGAGGCTGCTATGACGCATTGTCTCAATATTTTCTCCAGAGTCTTTTCCTGTTTTTTGATGTAAAACACTGTATGTAATAGTATATCAGCTGTACCAGTTTGCAAAACGATTGTTTGAACCGCGATAGAATTTCTGAACCTTTTCCCAATTGATTACGTTACAGGTATAACATTTTATTCGGAGGGAGAATGCAGTATTTTTTGTTCCTATCGCTGATAATGGTCAATTTTGATGCTCCTACCACAATAAGTGATGACAATGGAAAAAAACAAACGACTACAATTACCAGAAGACAAGAGTCGTACTTCGATTCATTACAAAACATCGAAACCGCAACAAGTGAGGAGATAAAAAAGCGTTTTCCAAGAACTACAGCTGACGCGGTCAGGGAAGAATCAGGTGTATGGATTCAAAAAAGCGGTCATGGAGGCGGCGCTCCAATTATACGAGGACAAATCGGCAACAGAGTCCTCTATTTGCTTGATGGAGTCAGGATAAATAATGGGAGATTATTTCAGGGACCTAATCAGTTTCTTAACCAAACTGATATTAATTTCATCGACAAAATTGATATTTTAAAAGGGTCCGGGTCCGTTCAGTATGGAAGCGATGCAATAGGAGGCGTTATTAATGTTGTAACAAGAACTCCCGATATTTTTACTCAGGATCCCTCTCTCTTTTACTCTGTCAGAAGCAGGTTCAGCAGTATTGATCAAGGATTTAATAATTCTGCAGACATAACGTTTTCATATGACTATATGAGCCTGCTGATTGGAGCAAGCTCGGTAGATGTGAATGATGTTAAAGGTGGGAAAGGCTTGGGTAGACTAGATCCATCCTCTTGGAATGAAGGGCATTTGTTCATTAAAAACAATATTAAGCTGGCAAATGATAAATTTATGAGGGTTTCCTATATCGATTCAAAAAGGACAGACATTGATAGATATGATCAGTCAAAACGAAATAGCAGTGGAATTCCCAGATTTTTTTCCCCTGTTGAAGACAGAAGCATCGTAAAAATCGATTATGATGCTGATAATCTAGCAGGATTTACAAGGAGTTTTAATGCTTACTCGTATGCCCACTTATTTGATACCACATTTAATGATACCTTGGATAGCGCAATGAAAATCAATCAGACACACTTTAAAGGAGATCAGGATCATTATGGGGCAGGAATGCAGTTTAATTCAGGCGTAACTAAAGCAGTAAATGTTATCTATGGAACTGATTACAGATATGAGAATCTTGATGAGAGTCAGAGATCATTTATTACGGATAAAAATACAGGGGCGGTATCTTTATCAATTCCAAAAGGACAAACTCCGGATGGAATTTTCGATGTTTTTGATTTATATACATTAACTGACTGGCAATTAACGGAGAGTTTAAGATTGTCTGTCGGTCTCAGGTTTGAAAATACCCACTTAAACTCAGATCCCAAACAAAATGATGCCTTACCCGGATTGGCAGTAGATGAATTAAATTTGAATAAAACTTGGCGGGCAATGACCTGGAGTACAGGTGCAGTTTATTCGATCTCTTCTTCAGTAAATTTAACTGGATCTATATCTACAGGGTTCAGAACCCCAACTTATGCGGATGCGCTTGCAGTTGCACCGCTTAATATTGGTGTAAATGTTCCAAATCCGGACGTGAAACCCGAAAAAAGTATCACATATGAAACTGGAGTCAGGACTTCACAGGAAAACTGGTCAGGAAAATCGGCGCTTTTTTATACAAGGCTTGATGATCTTGTGATCAGTAAATTTAATGGAAGTTTTCTCGATTTAAATTCTAATGGGGCCATTGATGTAGGAGAGTTGACTCTCTCATCTGTAAATGCAAATGATGGATATGTGTATGGAATAGAATCTGCGGCTGAATACAGACTTACAAAAATATTTACGGTATTTGGACAAGTAACCTGGACAATAGGACAAGATACTACAAATGATGACCCGCTCAATTTTATCCCGCCAGTCAACGGGCTAACTGGTGCCAAGGTTGATAAAATTGCAGATCTGTTCTGGGTTGAGTTATATGCGATTATAGCCAGAGCTCAAAAACGTGTTGAGCCTTTATCTAAAACTGATGCATTAATGGCAGATGACCCCGCATTGAAATTTCCAAACGCGGCAAATCCTCCATTAAGAGATGATTTCAGCATTCCGGGATTCACCACTATTAATCTCAAATCAGGTCTCCCGTTTTCCTCATATGGGGTGTTATATTTGAGCATAGATAACATTTTTAATAAAAAATATCGTATCGCTTATTCTAGGATTGATTCACCGGGGAGGAGCTTCAATGTAGGCGTTGAACTAGCTTTTTAAAATATATATGAAAAAATCCTAAATGCCTAAAAATATACCGGGTTTTGAATCTAAATATTCAATTTTGAGTTTAATTTGACATATAAGCGATATAGCATCTGAATGGCATAAGATCCATGGGAGTAAGGGTTTAAGGTGGTGGAATCCACTTTAAAAAAGTATCTTGATCTGGAAATCCAAGATGTTGTATCGTGTATACTTTATATTCACTTGAATTAGAAATGCTAGTGATGTGATCACCTATTTTAATTCAGTTGATACGTTGTTGTCGAATTCATCAGAGGCATTATCAGGAATGGCAAAGAATGCTACAAAGAGCAGGATACGACTCATAGAACAAAACGATCTACAAATGTTTTTAATGATTATCTTCTTTCTAATTTGTAGATGTAGCAACTTTTTTGTCTGATCCTTTAGTACCAATATCTATTTAATTCCTAAATTTGAGATCTAGAATCTGAATTATTTAGGCCCGTAGGTCAACTGGTAGACCAGCGGACTCCAAATCCGATAGTTGGGGGTTCGAGTCCCTCCGGGCCTGCTCCATTGTAAAATGTAAATTGTTCACTGTTACATTGTCCATTGACTATTGGATCTTCCTAACTTATCCAATTATTGTGATCTGATCAACGACGATTCAATATGCTTTTTAAATGATGTATACACTCAGTAATCTCATCACGTGTGTTAAAAATTGAGAATGAAAAGCGGATTGCAGATTTTTTGGTATTGTCAGATATAGGAAGAGAGTCCATAACGTGTGACATAACAATGCTTTGACTTGAACATGCAGACCCTCCTGAAACACAAATCCCCTCTTGGTCAAGTGCTAACTGCAGATGTTCAGATTCAAATCCGGGGAAGCTGAGATTCAGTATATTAGGAATTGAATGTTCTAATGGAGTATTGATTTCAAATTGAATCGATTTCGATTTCAGTTCATCAAGGAAGATATTTCTATATTCATGTAGGATAGAGTAGTTTTGCATCCAATTGGTTTGATATCTTTTTAGTGCCAAAGCAAAACAATGTATTGCAGCTACATTCTCAGTTCCTGCCCTTTTTGCAAACTCCTGTTCACCTCCGATAATAAACGGGGAAATGAGTCCTCTATTTTTACATATGATAGCAGCAGCTCCTTTTAACCCATGAATTTTGTGAGAAGAAACGCTTACTAAGTCGGCCTGACTGATGAATTCAAGAGACGACTTCCCGACAATTTGAACGCAGTCGAAGAAGGTAACTGCACCCTTCGATTTCGATAGTTCGATGACTTGTTGAAATGGCTGGATTGTTCCAAGTTCATTATTTGCAATTGTTAATGCAACGCAGCTTTTTTCATCAATCTGTGCGGCAATGTAGTTGATATCGAGCAGTCCATTTTTATTTATTGGGATTACTACAATGCTTTTATTATTTTGTATGAGAAGAGGTTTAATTATGGACTCATGCTCAATTTTTGTGGTTAAAATCTTATCGATTTTGCTGTTGTATAAAAGTGAATGAATAATAGTGTTGTTTGCTTCTGTAGCTGAGGATGTAAATAAAATTTTTGTTGCGTTTATCCCCAGCGTTGTTGCTATTGAATCCCTAGCATCGTCTAGAATCGACCGTGATAAGCGGCCAATTTTATGTGTGCTGGAGGGGTTGCCGTAATTTTCAGATGAAATCTTATTGAATTCAGTTATTACCTCAGCAAAAGGAGGTGTAGAACTGGCGTTATCGAAAAATATCACTTAGTGTGGTTTAACAAAGTATCGTAGTATTCGTTAAGGAATTTGGA
>JACQRL010000053.1 GCA_016206485.1 Planctomycetota bacterium
AAACCAAGCACTGTAAGTGTCATTACCTTAGATGCTGACAAAGCTGCTATTATCGTGCAAGATTCTACAGCTGATCAAGGGGAACAGTTCAACTGGGCAAGATTCCAGGAGTTGGTAATGAATAATGTAAGAATAGGGATAATAAATGAAAAATTGCAAGCACTACAAAATTTCGCTTCTACTATAATAAACTACCATGATATACATTTGATCTTCGGAACACTCTTAGAATTTCTATTAGGAAGGGAAAAATTCGGGTGCCAGGATGCATTTATTTACTACGTAGATAAGAATAGAGAGATTAAAACCTGGGGTTCATTGAATCTTTTGAAAAAATTTCTTGAAGGAGAGAGCCAGCTTCCAGATCCTGCAAAACTTGCCGAGTTGTTTACTAAACATTCCCAAGGCCACAAGCTCCTTCTCCCAATCAAAGTAAATAACTCTATATCAGGATTGGTTGGGATTGTACTGTTGAAGCGTGAGCTAGAAATAACAGAAGGTAATACAATCATAAGCGAAATCTACGGGAAAATATTCAGGTCTGCTCTACACCTTACAGCAATTGCAATTGAAAATGCATACGCAAGAGAATCTTTATTTCTACAGTCTATCATGGACCCACTTACTGGCGCATATAATAGAAGATATCTCGAGGCGAAACTCACTGAGGAAATCGCAAGAGCTAAAAGATACAAAAGACATTTGTCGCTAGTATTAATTGATCTAAATAATTTCAAAGAAATTAATGACAAACATGGGCATAATGAAGGGGATTTAATTCTTAAACAGATTGCCGAGGCAATAATTAAATCTATAAGAGGAGTTGACACACTTGCTAGATATGGAGGAGATGAATTTATCATTTTGATGCCTGAAACATCAAACGAAAATGCTAAAAAGAAGATTCAGATACTTAAAAATAAAATCAAAGAAACACCTTTTGAGCTTTCAAATACGCAAAAAGCGCTTCACATTTCTATTAGTGCGGGTTTGGCAACTTTAAAAAAGAATGAAGAAAAAACTTCTGATCAGCTCATTAAAGAAGTTGATAAAAATATGTATAAAGATAAATTTTCTTCGAGATGAGAATTATTAAAGAATTAGATGCTGATAATATAAAAAAATTCCGGCACACATTTATTCAGGGGCAAGACAACAAAAACTATAAGATTCTTACATTCAAATTATATGACATAGAAACTGGCCCTGAATTTCCTAAATTCGAAGTCAATGTTCAGCAAGTAAAAGAAGATTGGACTTTTGATCGATTAATAGTTCCACACTATTGCAGATTTATATCCAAAGAAGCTGCACTTGATTACCACAGAGTATTATTGGATAAATTTGACGAAATACTAGGGCTAAAATCATTACAGCCGCAGCACCATAAAGAATCTGAAGCAGATAAGCATTAATCTGACATAACCGAATACTGCGGTATATTCTTAATATCAACTTTGCAGTGTTTCATCAATTCTTTAATGGCTGATTGAAGTTGGATATCTTCCTCATAATCACAGATGAATCTTTTTTCTGTATCATCCTGGACTCTTTGTCTTATATTGAATCGTAAAACCTCTCTTATATCATCTTGAGACAATTGCGTTTTCAAACTTACATAAAATTCGGCGAATCCTGGATATAGGAGCGGCTTTTTCTCGTCACTTTCTGCAAGTTTAATAAAAAGCATTTTATTTTTATCAAAATATTTTTCCGTATATTTAGCAAAAGCACCGCTTGAAACCACCTTATCAATTAGTAGAGATTTAAGCAAATCTGGCTCGTTCCTTGGTATCACAATATCTGGAGTGATTCCTGTCCCATGAATAGTTTGGCCAGAAGGGGTGAACCATCTGGCAATAGTCACTTTTAACGCTCCTTTATCCTCATTATCGTAGTTATCAAGTTCTAGGATGTGTTGAACAGACCCCTTCCCAAAGGTTTTTTCACCGATTAAGACTGCTCTTTTATGGTCTTTTAAGGCGCCTGATAATACTTCTGATGCAGATGCGCTTGCGCCGTCAATCAGGATTACAAGAGGTATATCCAAGCATTTATTTTTCAATTCGTTTTTATTATTGCTTCTTGTTTTAAGGGTTTCCGATATAGAATTTTTTGTTTTCTCATTTTCCGATCTTTGCTCGATAACAACTTTATCATCTGGGAGGAAAATCCCTGCTATTCCGATTGTGGCCATCAGATCTCCACCTGTATTGCCCCGTAAATCAAATATTAATCCCTTGACCGGGCCTAGATTTTCTAATTCATTTCTCACTAATTTGTCACACCCGACAGAAAAAGTTCTCAATTGTATATATCCGATATCACCTGGTAATTTAGTTGAATTGCAAAGAGTAATGTTAATGACACTTCTTATTAGGGTAATTTCCTTGGGTTTTTCCCATCTTGGGCTGACGACCTTAACTTTAACTTCAGTCCCCGGATCACCTTTAAGCTTCGAAATAAGTTCTTCTAATTCCATATTCACAGTAATCTGGCCATTGATTTCAATTATTTTATCTCCATTTTTAATACCAGCCTTAAAACAAGGACTACCGCTTATGGGCTCATCAATGGTGAGCCAACTGTTACCTGCCTTATCCTTTCTTAAACTGACGAATGCTCCAATCCCGCCATATTTGCCATGTATGGCATCTTTGAAACCTTTCAATTCATCTTTAGTGAAAAAAACTGTGTACGGATCAAGTTCAGCAGCAACTGTTTTCATGGCTTTCACAATCAGATCGTCAATGTTGATGTCAGAAGGTTTATAATAAAAAGTAATAAGTTTTTCTATTAACTTTTCTAGAGGCTCAAAGTTATATCGATTATGACCTTCTGTTGATTTGGTTTTTTTAAGATCGATAATCTTTTGCGCGAGTTTACCGTAAACTGTCGGTTCCCTTGCAAGTTGATAAAGGTATCCTTTTACGTTATCGAATGATCCCATTTCAGCCAATGCTAAAGCTGCATCATCCCTCACAAGCTTTGATTTACTATTTTCGAATAAATTTGATATTGTATCGCTTGCTTTTATCGAAAGTGATACCTCATTCCTCGTTTTTGCTACGCGCAGCTTGCGGGATTCACTTTTTTCAGAATCAATGAGATTGTCTAAATATCCGAAGCAAATGGTTTGAATTTCTTTATTCTTCTTTGTATGTCTCAGCAAAAGAGAAAGAGCGTTACATGATTGCTCTTGGACGAGATCATCTTTGTTCGAACATAACGACAAAATCGTATCGAAATAGTTAATATCCCCCTCTTTTTTTGCCAGAACATAAGAGATAGCAAGCTTTTTAAACGGAGTTG
This sequence comes from Planctomycetota bacterium, assembly GCA_016206485.1. Lineage (GTDB taxonomy): Bacteria > Planctomycetota > MHYJ01 > JACQRL01 > SBBU01 > JACQRL01. Next base: position 3,313 of record JACQRL010000053.1, read on the forward strand.
ATTGATTCGCAGCTTCTTTTAGGATCTTCTGCTTGCCATTGTAGGTAGCTTCCAGATCATAAACATAGTTCCAATAGTTTTCACTGTAATTTTCAACGTTTGAAAGTGTATCATCCTGATCAATTGCTGTTAACCAAGCTGATGTGAAACACAGTAATAAGCAACTTTCAACAATAAGTTTTTTCATAGACACCTCATTTTATTATCTTTGAAAGATTGGAGACTGCTCGTTTGGAACTTGTAAAACGAGTAACGACATAGCTGTTCCAAATGAATTAGTATATGAATTATCTGACCAGCTCCCGTCAGAATTTTGTTTCGTTAAAATATCCGGATAAATCTTCTTGAAATACTTGATCCAATAATCTCCTCCAAACACATACATAGCCTGGCTTGCATAATAATTTCCATAGAGATAAAATGAATCGCTTAATTGTTGATTGGTCATATTCGTAAACAGCTTGTTAATACTGACTTCAAGTGCTTTTTTAATCTTACCTTTTGAATTCGAAATATAATAACCCGCGCTGTTTAAACAAACAATCCCAGCAGCAGTTAAAGCATATGTAACGTGTCCGCCTGGCTGGTAGCCAAAACCTTCAGGTCTAATACATTTCTCAACGTAATTTACTCCCTTTTCAATTGTTATTTTAGGGACAGAAATACCAACATTTCTTGCAGATCTCAAAGTCTGAAGCACAGCAACGGTCACTGACAGATCGGCGTCTTGTGGGGTAGGATTATATCTCCATCCCCCATCTTTGTTTTGGCACCGTATTAATAAATTAATTGCTTTTTTTACTTTGGTTTTGATCTCATCTTCCTGTGACATAGAATATGCCTGAATCAGACATAAAGTCGCATAGGCGTGAGAGTACATATTAGATCCGGTATCATCTGTTATATATCCATCCTCCCGAATATTTGAAAGTAGATATTTAACCCCTTTTGTAACTGCTTTTGAATGCTTCCCCCTGTCTGTGTAGTTTCCAGCAGACATTAATGCAAGACAAGTAAGCCCTGTCACTCCGACTGTCATATTATTCCCCCATGATCCGTCATTGTTTTGGCTTTTTACGAGGTATTCAAGCCCCTTTTCTGTAGCCTTTTCAATTTTTCGCTTAAGTACTTGCTCATCAGATTCCTTTTGCTTGTCAGGATCTTCAGACTGCAGAACAAATATGAGTAATAGTACTGTCATCTGTCTATATTAAACAATTTTATCAGGAAACTCCACTAACTACAAGACGAAAAAAAGAAAATTACGCATGTGGATATTAAGCTGAAAAATCCCCCATAAAACGCAAAAAATACCTTTGTAAATTACTTGGTTTCAAAGTCAGCATCAATAACATTTTCACCATCACCTTTCTTCTGTTGTCCACCTTCTGTCCCGGTTTGTTTTTGAGTAGATGGGTTACCCTGTTGACTAGCCTGCTCATACATTTTCTTAGTTATGTCTGAAGATGCGCGAGTTAAATCCTCCATTGCTTTTTTAATTTCTTCTGCGGATTCACTATTTAATTTATTCC
>JACQRL010000078.1 GCA_016206485.1 Planctomycetota bacterium
TGAGATGTCCCTCTATAGGTGTCTTTTACACCCTACGCGTTCCACCAACTGTAAAGACTATAAAAGAAGCCGTTGCATGGACCTTTGGACTGAAGGAAACTGAATATAACCCTCAAATGGAAGTATAACTGTCTAATAAATATCCTAAAGATTTTTAAAAACGACATAACCTTATCGCTATCATGTTTTATACTAACTACTATGATAGTTGAAGATTATACCATATTGTGGTTTTTCACTTGACTTTTATCATTAGTAGGGGTATTATTAAATTGTTCTTAAAAGAGGTGCATAATGTAATACTGTGTATAAGAATTAATAGGCAGTTGAGCAGTGTGCTTGGCCGCTTTTTTGTTTTGAAAGAACATTGAATTAGACTCTTCGCTACGCTCAGAGTGACACCTTTTTTGTCATTCTGAGTCCCGAATCTTCGGGACGAAGAATCTCAAAAAGGAAATTCAATCAAGTTAGAAGATCGATGAATAGTTTTTGACTCTAGGATATTATACGGAACAAGATAATATATAGTTGGGGCACAAGATTATGATACCGAACAGACAGAATGTTATGACGCAAATTACAGGTATCATCACTGGTAGAATCGTACAAATCAACACGGTTTACCGAGGAGGCCCAAGTTTTCATTTCTATCACCGCATTTTAGACCTCCGACGACAGCACGTCCCGGTTGCCACTTTTCTCGCGTCCGACACCTGCATCGAAATACTGTATGCGACGTTAGTATCGTGGGATATGAACAGTCGCGGAGCGAAGATGAAGGATTACGCCGATTTCAAAAACAATCTTCAAATCAATACACGGGCATTCCAAGCCGTAGAAACAGCTGCAAATAGATTTACATGGGCAAACCGAAACGCAGTCGTCCAAGCACTGTCCAGTCTGTACGATAATCTTATGCTCATGCAGTCTAACGGGAAACTCGTGTCTAACTCCAAGGCACTGCATTTTGTGTTTCCGGACTTATGCCCTCCGATGGACAGAACAAACACTCTTCAGAAACTTTACGGAAATACCGCAGAATCAAGGAACAAATTCTTAGAGGTATTGGAATTTGCGTACGATATAATCGGCGGGTTACAAAACCCACACCAGTATCTTGACCAACAATGGAATACAACGGAAACAAAGATTGTGGATAACGCGATAATTCTGATGTGAAACAGCCCCAAGTCGCTACAGCGGATGGCAAAAAAACTGTCGCCGCTGATTTAGGTCGTTAGGCATGTTTAATAGAAAGGAGGTTGGGAAATAATGCGAACTACCAATGTCAAAAAGGAGGCATACCATCTATTAGAGAAATTACCGGATGGTGCAACATGGGACGATTTAATGTATGAAATCTATGTACGACAATCTATCGAGGCAGGGCTCGAAGATAGCAAATCTGGTCGGACTACAGATGTCAAGGAAGTTCGTGCTAAATTCGGGTTGTCAAAGTGAGAGCACACTGGACAAACACAGCAATAGAGCATTTACTGGCAATCTACGAGTATATTGCACGAGACTCACGTGTGTATGCCCAACGGATGGTTGATAGGTTGACTCAGCGGTCTGAGCAGATTGCAGGTTTTCCCCTATCGGGTAGAATGGTACTAGAGTATGAAGCAGAAGATATACGAGAAATGATAGAAAAACCATATCGAATTATTTATCGGATAAAACCAGACCAAATAGATGTTTTGGCAGTAATCCATTGTGCGAAGTTATTGCCAGAGGAGATATGAGACTGCAGAGGCGTGCCTAACACCCATAAGATAAAGGGTGTCCTTTTTGTTTACCTGTTCCATCTCTTCTTCAATTTCTTTCAGATTATTCTTTAATGAGGCATAACGGTTTACTAATTTTACGCCTGATTCCGAAAGATATTGATTGGCAGGCAATCCTTCAACTTTTACATAGTGGCGCCTTTTAGGGCAATATCTCCAGTATTCACACCAATCACATAAGGGACTTTCTACCGATGGGAATTCTTCTCTTGATTCAATTTCGTCAATCAAGGATATAGTCTCTTTACGGACTTCTTCAAGTTGTTCATCAGAACGAAAAGAGCATATTTCCTTATCAAAGGATAAATAATGCCAGATAAGTCTCACCTTATGTATATCTTTCCAGAAACCCTTGATTCCTAAATGATAAAGGGTTAATTGACGGTCTGTATCCATATCTTCCTGGATGGGGAGGTATCCTGATGTCTTGTAATCGTGGATTTCATAGGTTCCGTCTTTTGCCTGGTCAAGGCGGTCTATGTAGCCGATAAAATGGTATTTCCTTTCATTATCCAGATAGAAATCAAGACATTCCTCAATTCTCAAGGTTGTTGTCTGGTCAAATGGATGGTATCTGGAATAATAAGACTTTATACATTTTTCACCCAAGTTATGGTAATCCCCTTTATTCAGATTTTTTTTGGTAATAACAATGTCGTTATTCCAGTTCTTATCCCAGAGACGGTTGTAATGAGTAAGTATCTCTTCAAGGGTGTTGAGTTTGGTATGGAGTAAATCCTTGTAGAGTCTCTCTAATGTCTCATGGACACGTGAACCAAGAAACGCTTCAATACCTTCACGTTCCTCTTTCTGAACTCTGTCAATGTAATGGAGTTTGAACTGGAAAGGACATTTACGGTAGGTCTCAATGCTTGAATGAGAATAGGTCATGGCAACCTCCTGAAAGTTATTTTTTACTATAATAACCCTATTTATACTTCTTAGCCATTTGCAGAGTGGTTTGTTTTACATCCTGGCGTAGGGTGAGGGGTGATAAGACTTCTGCAAATTGTCCCCAACTTAAAACCCAGTATTTGAATTCTTCTGTGCCAGAGACGATTCCGGAAAGTATTATGCTTCCATTAGGGTTTGCCTTAATAGTCTGCTGGGGTAACCATTTTACCTCTTTGATAAAACGTACAACTTCACTGTCAAATCTGACCTTTACCTCAGTTTCCTCGCCACCTCTCACTCGCAAGACTCTATCAAACTTACCTTTAATAGAAAATTCCTTTGGAATATCAAAATGCCGTTCCGTAAGAGTAACATCTCTTATACGGTTCACCCTGAAAGTTCTCAATTCTTTTCTTAGATGGCAGTAGGCTATAAGATACCATGCCCCTGCCCGGTATATGAGGGCATAAGGGTCTATTTCTCGTTTAGTCAGTTTTTCCATGCCCATGGTGTGGTATTTTAGATTCAGACCACGTTGAGAAATAATAGATCGATTAATTATATTAAAAACTCCTTCTTTTATATCAATCTCTTCAAATTCGGAAACATCCATTAATATCCTATCCCGCACCTGTTCTAATTTCTTTTGCGTTTCTTCATCTAACTGCATTTCAATCTTTTCCAGCACCATTCTCATATTCTGGGCAAGGAAAAAATTCTTTGTTGAAGTCAAGGCGGTGGATGCCAGATAGATTGACAGGAGTTCTCCCCATCCGAAACGAAAAGGTTTCAGGTAGGATTCCTGCATAAAGCGGTAACCCTGACTCCTGTCAAAAGGGACGCCTGCAAGTTCCAGATGGTTGAGGTCACGGTAAATCTGTCTCTCTGACACTTCCAGTTCTTCTGATAGCCGCTTGCTTTTTATCCCGGGATGGGCTTGAATTTTAAAGAGCAGTTCTATCAGCCTTCTTAATCTTTGACCCTCCTCATATTGTCCTTTTTTTAGCATTGCTGCCTCCTGTAGCCTTATTGATTCTTGGTGCCAACTTAAGAAAATAAAACACTTGCTATGGTTTCAGTTTATCAAACACCTATTCCCATGTCAACAGAAAATTAAAATTCCTGTTGAATCAGAAAAAATCTTATTGTAAAAACAGTGTTTTGTGTTATAATTAGAAAAGATAAAAGAAAGAAACA
>JACQRL010000056.1 GCA_016206485.1 Planctomycetota bacterium
ATTATTTTTCTCTTTTTTAATAGCATATCTTGCAATTTTTCTTTAGTTTTCCCAAAGTGGATTTCCCTATGATGAATAGGGCAAAGACAAGCAGTATTTTTTAAGGTGTCTTCCCCACCCTCTGCCAGTCTCGTGATATGATGAACTTCTACATAAGGTAGGTTATAAATACCGATAAATGGTTTATAATCACATTCTTGAACCTCACACTTAAAACCCGCCCGTAATTTCGCAATTGCTGAGACAGTTGGTGTCCTATCATGTCTCTTGATTGTGCAATATCGTATGGATGGCGAGACACTCCCAATTTCTGCTGCTACCGTCCATCCTTCCCTTTTTAATCTTTCTATTTCTTTGGCCTCTGCTTCGTCAAAACTCACAAAAATATCTTCGTAATAAACTGAGTTATTTAGCATTTCTTCTCTTATTTTTGTTGCGACAAAACTTAGTCTTTCTCTATCCTCATTGAATTCTTCAAAAACCTCACGATCAACTTTGATGCCGCCAGACCATTTACCGTATCGACCTTGTGAATTCAAGTAGAGAAGGTGTTGGATTTTTTCATAAATTATAGCAGATGGTTTTTGAAGTAATCCTGCAAGTTCAGTTATTGTTGCTGGGTACGTATCGTTCTCTGAATGGAATTTTTCCGTGGGATTATTACATACTGCATGATAAAGCAATATTATTTCCTGTCTCTTCCATTCCTGAATCATGTTGTCGCTGTACTTTTTCGTGAGGTTAAAAGACTATCAGCAATCCAAATCTTTTTTATTTCTTCAATTTCTTTCCGAGAAATCAACTCCTCGTCAACCAATTTTTGAATTTTTAAAAGTCTTTCAAGAATATCTTTTCTCACTTCTATTTTAAAAGGGCCTAAACCAGATGCGCCATTTCGCTTTTTTTTCTCTCTCATCCGTTCGTTATCTCTCAATTCATGAAGCCAGTTGCGAAACTCTAATAGATATTCATAATTTTCATAACCAGCTTCAACAAATCCTTCCATCGAACGATCTCTTTCAACTACAGTACAAACCCAACATCCAAAACGGCTATTGCCGCATGGTGGAGTAGAATTATCAACAATTAAGGGACATTCTCCACTATTAGCGTCTTTATACATTGAAATAAGTTCAGAATTATCTCCACCCCAGGGACATGGTGTTTGTAACAAATATGTCCATACCTCATCTGTTTTTACATCCTTGATGGGTGAGAAAACATATGCATTAGTAAGGCTTGTATGTTGGCTAAAATCTTCTTCCGTATTGCTGTAATGCTTTTTAATAGATTTTGCTCTTTCAGAACTTTCATCCTTTCTACTTCCAAGCAATAGTACCACGTTACCATGTGCTGAAATCTTATTTTTTATAAACCTGTTTGCAGGCCTTATTTTAAGTCTGTCTGTACACCATCTGAACCACTTGTTTGGTGATGGATAACCGTACCCAATGAGTCTTATAAAGAAGGTATCATTAGGGTTTGGTTTTACTACTTCTGTTTGTATTGGCAAATTTAGTGAATGCGCCGATTTCTCTATTTGTTCGATAGTCTTGAAAAGATACCGTGAAATATTCGGTGGCTCCATTAACGTATCGGAACTTAACACATAAATAAAACGCCTTCTTTTTTTTGGAGGAATATTTGCCAAAACGTGAAAAACCATTTGCAAAAGGCAAGTGCTATCCTTACCCCCGCTAAAACCAACAATCCACGGTTTTTCATCAGGTGACAGGTAATGCCTCTTTATATTATTTTCGATTTCTTTTGTTTTACCACGTCTCATGACAATCAACTTTCTTCTTTCTTCACGTCAGCGAGCTTCTTGCCTTCTTCGGTCAACTCTCTGCCAGTTTGCGTTTTTCTTATCAAACCAAGCCGTATCATATAAGGTTCTATCACATTTTCTACCTCAGAGACTTCAACGTCAAGTTGTTGCGCAATATTATCGACTCCAATAGGTCCTTTTGCGCTTTCTACAATAGTCAAATATCGTTTATCTCTGTTTGTCATGCCCAATCTATCTTGTCCCCATTCTTTTTCCATTATTTCTACAACGTCATTTTCGCTGGGTTTTTGACCGTTGTAATCCTGTTTTAATATTCGGTCTAAGTCTTTTGCCTTATCCTTTGCTATTCTAGGCGTTAACCTGCCAGCCATTGCAATAAGCTTTCGAACCTCAGGAGACCAACCTCTATAAATTCTGCCTATTATTTCCGCAATTTCTTCTATTTCATAGGGTCTTAAATTTATCTCACGGGCTCTTGTCCTGAGTGGTTTGACTATCAACCCTATATCTGTTGTGGCAAAAAGAAAGGTTGCATTACTCATGTCTGCCACAAAATTCTGAAGTATTGCCCTGCGATCTGATGGCTCCGTCATAGTCAAAAGGGCATCTTGAGCTGGGCGTTTTAATTGATGGCACTCATCAATGAATATCACAAGCGGTGGATACCCACGGAAAGGAAGTCCTCCAGAATGTCCTTTTTCCTCATAAGACAAACCTTCTATATCCAATACCCTGTCTATTTGGTCAAATAATTGTTCTACAGTCCTAAGGCTTGTACCAGTAGTATCTATATAGGGTAATTTTAAAAATTCTGCAATGGTTTTTGAAAAAAGTGTTTTCCCTGTACTTGCAGGGCCGGTAAATATTATACTTTCGGAAAGGCGAACAGGCGATAAACCTTTAGCCTCTCCAAGTAATCGTCTTATTTGTTTCTTTGCCTCCTCTTGACCAACTATTTTTGTATCAAGTAGATCACCTTCTATAGGGCATTCATCCCATGTTTCTTCTTCATTAGTTAAACAACTTTGTGCAGCATATTTCATCAACAAGCCATCAATATCTCCGTCTTCGCGATCGAGATCTTCTTGAAGAAGAAGTAAACCTCTATTCCAATGTAAGCGTATGAACTCTTTTATGTCTTCTTGATTTTCCAAAGGTTTTCCATAATGTTGTATAACTAAAGAAATTATTACAGAAGCAATTTCAGGATTTAGCAAAGTGATACCCTTCAGTTCTTTACCATTACTGTCCAACCCAGTTAACCTTGTATCTGTTTTTACATCTTGTTTCTCTATTAGAGAACGTCCAATTGCAAGTCTTGCAACAATATTTTCACTTGGGAAACCTGCTTTTCTTGCAATTTCTTTCAAAATATCATAACCACGTTTTGAACAATGATATGAACCTTGGGTTGCTTTTTGCATTAAAAGCGACATGTACTTTCCTCAAGCTTGATTAAAATTGAAGTATTGATTTTCTAAAATAGCAGAAGCTCTTTTCTTTGAATTAAAATCAAGTAAAAAAGATTTGGCAACATAGGGTCTAATTGTGTTGTACCATTTCTCGTCAATTTCTGTATCTTGTGAAAGTATTACAACCTGCTTACTAGCGTTTGGGAAATAGCATTTAACTATATTTTCCCTGTGTTTTGTATCGAATCTTGCAAGCGGGGTGTCTATAATAAATGGTAAATCACGGCGTGATATAACTGCAAGCGCCCAAATCATAGATAAAGCAAACAGCTCGTTCTCACCAGCCGACCCCTCTGGGAGTATGTGACCATCGCTTCCTTTTATAGTAACTTTGTAAGTAGTAGGATGTATTGCTATTGTATTAATAACATCTTTTTTATGAGCCAATTTTTTGTACATCTCCGTCATTTTTTGAGACAAACCATAAATTCTTTTATTTCTTAGTTCTTTCATATAATCTTCAATTGTGTCAGAAATTATCTTACATGTATCAATGAGATTATGTCCGTGTTTACTTATGTTTAACTCGTTTTCTAATTTAGTGCATTTTTGTTTCAATGAAGAAATTTCATTTTCTAAGGGTTCTATGCGCCTTTGTAAATTCTCTATTTCAGATTCAATTTTACTTCGCTCAGATGACAGCCTGTCTCTTCTTTCAAGCAATTCTTGAAATTCAGGACCAGTAGTCATACGCCGTTGTATGCCCCGAAGTTCATCGATTCGTTTTCTTACTTCATCTTTTTTTATAATTCTAGACAAAAGCAGTTGCTGAGTTTTATTCTCAATATCGGTAATTTTATCAAGGACTACTTTTGTATCATACTCATTTAAATAAGTATGAATTACATTATTTGCCATACCTTCCGGTGGAGGATTAAACATATCATTCCATTCTTCTTCCAAGCGCCTTTTCAAAAAATCTTTCTGCTTAGGTAGTAAGGGTGGTTCAGGCTGAGGTGAATTTTCTCCAAAAAGCCCTTTTGTAATTTTATTTTTCTGAGGAGAAAGGGAATTTTTCTTTTCTTCCCATTCTTTTTTCTTTAATTCATCGGTTAATTGTTCTTTAACTTTTTTTAGAATACCTCTTGGCATGGCAACGCATAGTAAATCACTTACAAATTTTCCTATTTCTGATCTTAACTGGCCCTCTTCTTTTTCAAATTCCTCTAATTGTTCCTGTATTTTATTATGCTCTGAAGATTCATATCCACCCGTCAAACTTGAAATTTGCGTTTTGACTATTTCAAATTGATCATCAAGTTTGTTTTTTTCCCGCTCCTTATCTTCCAATTCATCTTTAATTTGTATTATCTCTTCTTGTTTACGACACATCTCTGTTTCTGCTTCAAGCAAATCTGTTTTTGTTGCAGATTTTCCCGTCTAGCGCTTTATCTCATCTTTGGTTTTCTTTAAATCTTCTACAAGTTGTTCAAGTATCGCAAAACCCAACAAACTGTTAAGGCCTTCTCTTACAGATAAAGATAGATCTTTATCTGCGATTTTTCTGATCTCTTCACCGTCAAAAAAGAAAAATTTAGCAATTTGAGGTGGAATTTTTGTTTGTATAAACTCTTCCTTTACTTCTATTAGGTTTGCCCCTCTTTCGATTCCTATGGGACCACCGTCTTTAAATATATTCAATTCTACGTCTTAAAAATTTCCTTGTTCATCAAACCACCATTTTCTTTCTATTGTTAATTCTTTACCTCTATCCTCGAAAATTAGCTTTGTAGACATTTGTTTATCACCATTTTCTAATGCCTGTATACTAAAGTTTTCTTGTATAGTTTTTTTATAATCGGAATTAGAAGACATAATGTCCAATACCATCTTGGAATGTTTCCCTAATAATCCAAGTATAATAGCTTTTAATAAAGATGTTTTTCCAGCACCATTTAAACCTCCAACTAAGTATATATTTTTCCCTTCTGAGGAGAGGTTTCTTCCAAAGTCTAAACTACTTTTACCGTAATATACACTGAAATTAATTATTTCAATTTTTCTTAAAAACACAATTATTTAACCTCTCTTAACCTTTTTTCCGTAGCTTCTTCGATGATTCTTCTTATAGCGGAAGATAAACCTATTCGCCTTCCCATACCATGAAAGTTAAATTCTTCTTCTATAAGCTGTTCAATTGCGGGAAATGGAACTTCCTTTACTTTGCAAATTTCTTCGAGCAGTTTCTTTTCTTCATCAGTATAATAGTCTAATGGCATAGACACCGCTCTTATAATAAATTCCGAAGCTGTTTAATTTCTTACATTAACACTTCACATGCATATTCAATTTCATTTTCGGTATTAAAGCGTCCAATGCTAACTCTAATTGTTGATTTTGCCATAGAATCTGTTAAGCCAATTCCCTTTAAAACATGAGAGGGTTCGGTTTTCGATGAGGTACAAGCAGAGCCAGATGATAGAGCAACCCTATCAGATATTCGAGATAATAACAATTCGGCATTAACACCGTCAATACTTAAATTAAGGGTGCCAGGCAGTCTTTCCCTTGGATGATTATTAAATGTTATGCCCCCCAACAAATTTAAATTTTTTACCAACTTTTCTGATAAAGTATGTATACGTTTAATATCTTCAAACATTAACTTCCCTGCTAATTCGCAAGCAGCCCCTAAACCTACAACACATGGAGAGTTTAATGTTCCTGATCGTAAACCATTCTCATGTTCACCACCACGAATTAAAGGAAGTAACTTGATTTTTTGTAACTTTTTCCTGATATAAAGGGCTCCAACTCCTTTAGGCCCATAAATTTTATGACCTGAAAAAGAAAGCATGTCTACTGGTGTTTTTTTAAGGTTTATTGGTATTTTCCCTACTGCTTGTGTAGCATCGCAGTGAAAAACTACAATTTTCTTTTTACATACTTCTGATATTTTATCAATCGGATTAATCGTTCCTAATTCATTATTAGCAAACATTATTGTAACAAGGATTGTATTTGAGGAAATTGCCTTTTCTACTTTTTCAGTAGAAATTTTCCCATAGTGATCTGGCTCAAGATATGTAACATTAAAACCGCTCATTTCTAATTCTTTTATGGGATCAAGCACGCTACGATGTTCAATTAACGAGGTAATGATATGTTTGCCTTTTGTTGAATTAGCTAAACAGTATCCTTTGATGGCAAGATTGTTGGATTCCGTTGCGCCACTGGTGAAAATAATCTCCTGAAGTTTTGTCCCGATTAATTTGGCACATTGAAAACGACTTTTCTCGACAGCCTTTTTCGCGATTTCGGCTTGTGGATAATATCGGCTGGATGGATTACCATAATGTTGAGTAAAAAAGGGCATCATTTCGGCAAGCACCCTTTCATCTACTCGTGTAGTTGCATTATTATCTAAGTATACAACATCTTTTATATTTACTTGAATCATTTACTGTAAAAATATGGTTTTAGTTGTTCTTCTGGAATATAGCGCCCAGCTTGTCTTACTATTGCTCGCAGAGTCCCAACATCAAGTTCGTCATGGATAGGAATTGTAAGTGTTTCTTTTTCACCGTCTGGATTTATACGTCTGAGTTTTACATGTGAGCCTTTTTGTGAATGAAATGTAAATCCAAATTTATTTAAAATCGAAACAACTTCCTTTCCTGATAGTCTTTTCAATTTAGGTGACATTCGCTGTAGGTTCTAATTCCATTGTTACTAACAGTGTTGGATTGGGCGCCAAACCAAATTCAGATAAATCTTCGTTCTCTAAATGTAGCGCTACGGCTTCTTTGAGATTAGCAATTGTTTCATCAAGAGTCTTTCCCTGTGTTACAACGGCAATATCTAAACATTCAGCAACATAGTATTCTTCTCCTTTTCTAATGAATGTTTTAATATTATGTTGAAGGGATTCTCGATTTTTCTGAATCATAGCTTTTACCTCCTATTCTTGTTTTGATATCGTTCCATGATAAGATGCCATTTATCC
>JACQRL010000066.1 GCA_016206485.1 Planctomycetota bacterium
CCAGGAATATGGTGGCTTATATGTCCTGATAACTTGCCATTATCCTTATAATACGTGTTCAACCACTCTTTGGGAAAAAATCCTTTTTCAGACAATACAGCATAAACTGCTCCACCCCCATGCCCTTTGCTCAGGATGAAACGGTCACGTTCCGGCCAATCTGGATTTGCCGGGTCAACACGTAAAATCTCCTCATATAAAACTGCCAACAAATCAGCCATTGAAAGCATACTACCCACATGTCCACTTTTGCCACCATATGTCATCCTCAGAGAATGTGCCTTGATTTTAGTAGCCAAAGTTTTGTAACATTCTAAATCTGTCATTATCTCACCTTGTTTTAACAGTTCGTTCAAGTGGATGAAAAAACATCTTTAATATAAACCCTCTGTCCTTTCTTTTGTGCTAATTGTCCTGCTTCCACCACTGCGATGTGCTCAAGGAAATTCCTATAAGGGACTGGGGGCTTACGACTTATTACCATTTCTTTGAAAAGTTGCAATATTCTTTCTGCCCCACCAAGGAATTCTGGATCTCCAATTGAATTGGAATGAACCGCCCCCCACTTGCTATAGGCAGATGCGTAGAAATTACAAGCCTCGGGGAAAATATCAACTGGGGTGTTTAAGATTATAACTTCGATGCCGTTCTTAAGATTAAGGTGTATATATTCTAAGGGTAATGTCCCCATTGCCTCAACCCATTCCACTCCCATACCAAAAAGATTAAGTGCCAAGGAAATACCATGGATAATATAGGCTAAACGCTCCTCTATATCTCCTCCTATAGATTTACCAGAAAGTTCTTGAGAAAAAGCACCTCCCACGCCTTTAATAACACCTATTCCAAGAGGCAGGGTCGGCAGGGAAGAAGGAATAGGATAATAGGCGTTGCTAATTTCCTCAAACCTATTCTTAAAGTGGCTTGCAGCCGGGACATAAGTCAGAATAGAGGCATTAAAAAGCGGGGTATTATTCTCTTCAGATAATCTTACTATTTCCTGCGCATCTTTCAATGTTGAAGCAAATGGTTTATCAACAAAAATTGGTATGCCTTTCTTCAAGAATGGTCTTGCCAATCTCAGATGGTCCCCTCCACCTCCATCACAGTCAGCGATGAAGACAGCATCAATATCCATAGTCATCTCTTCCAATGTCTCACAAACAACAGGTTTACCAAAGAAGGCCTCTGAGAATTTCTGAGCATTTTCCAGTTTATAGTCGTAAATCTTAACAATCTCAAAACCAGAAACTTTGGGCATGGTAAGAATCTTGGGGTCATAGATATTACTTGCATAATGGTGAACTACATGGTTGTGCTTAAACAAAATCATTGGGTCACAATTATCTAACATTATGCCATAATAATATCCGTGTGTATCTGCCCTAACTACACCCAAACGAATCCTTTTTAAAGAAGCCATTTTAAGCCCTCTTTTATTATATAAAGATTACTGTTAGTAACCACTGTTAAGAAGTAGAATTTTATCTATCCTGTTAGTTTATTGCGATAAATTATTTCATGCATTGCAAGTACGTTTATAAGTGGTATTTCATTGTGTATCTCACTAGAAGAACCAACAAAATATCCATATTTAGTATCTTTTATAGCTTGCTGAACGACTTTTTTTATTTCAGATGGACATCTATGAGGTAACAACTCGCTACAGTCTATTCCGCCCACCAAAATTAATTTCGGATATTTCTGTCTTAGTTCTTTCAAGTTCATACCAGCCATAGTTTCTATAGGATTTAATGCATCTATCCCACAATCCATCAAATCATCCATTATCTCCATGATATTTCCATCTGAATGAAACATTATCCTTAATCCCTTTTCATGGTAAGCCTCAACTATTCTTTTGAAGCGATGGAAAAATTCTCTTTTTAAAAATCTCGGCGAAAATACCAATCCGCCTTTGTAGGCGATATCCTCACCAACAAAAACCATAGGCGAAATTGGTCTCTCGGGTAAGTGTTTGATTATGTCCATATTTTTACAGAACATAATCTCAAGCCCCTCTGAGACAAGAAGGGGGTCATCAGCAATTAGATAAGATAATTTATCAAATCCTCCACAATAACTGGCAAGACTATATGGGCCTCCACAATCTCCACTCATGAATATAGTTACATCAGGCATAGAAACCTGTTTTTCCTTTAAATCAGCAATGTCTCTATCAAGTTCAATCTGATATTCTGTACACCAGCCTCTATAACTATGGATAAACCCTCTTATTTTTTCTATCCATTTTTCCTTATTATATTCTTCAGATTTTATTTTCCAGGCTGTCCATCGTTTATGTGCTACTAATTGCCCATTCTCTTCTACAATTTCTTCATTTTGAGGGAATCGGATAAACTGCTTCGTGGCATCTAACATATTAGATAGAGACTTTAGAGTAATCCTCTTTCCATCTTCAATAGTCAGTTTTTCTCCTGAAAAATACTCAATAACTGCATCATTTCTTATCAAGTCATACCATGGGGGTCTATCTGTTTCTTCACAGTTTAACGTCTTTAAGACTCGTTCCTTTTTATCAATTTTTGTACCCAGCATTTTATTCCTTTCTACTTAAACCACTCTAAAAATTCCCTCATCAACTTAATGGCTTTTTCTTTCCCTATTTCATGATAAAACAAGATAATAGAGCTGGAGTATTTCTTTTCTTGAATAATTGGGATTATTTCTTCCCAATCAATATCGCCTTTTTTAAAATCATTACTAAAAAGAAATGAACCATTCTTCCCTTTTATTGCTCCTGGAGTGTTTGTCTTTACACGGTAAACGTTCTGACAAATAACAGCCTTAATATATGGAAAAAGGGCTTCTATTTGCCTTTTATACTCATTCCCCATTTCATTATCCATTATATAAAGATGGGATGGGTCATAAAGTACACCATAATTTTCATGATTAACCTTTTTTATAAAATCAAGTGTGCCTTTTACTGTCTCTGTAATACAAAATGAATGATTATTAGTTGCCGTTACTACACCTCCATCCTTTGCTCTTTGTGCCATCTCTCTATTTAATTCAGGTATTTCTGCTCCTACTTTTATGAGTGGACAACCAATTTTTTTCATCAGTTTCAAATAAGTATTAAACTTATCTCTCCCCTCATCCGTAGCATATCGATAACCTCGGAAAGTAACCATCTCTACCGACAATCGGTACTTTTGAGAAAGTGAGATAATTTTCTCAATCTGTTTTTCATCAGAATCCGGCGAAATCTGAGTTTCTCTCAAGTCTACACCGTCATACCCAAAATTACTCGCTAAAGCAAAAAAATCTTCAATGGAAATATTCTGATGGGTGTAATCCTTTTCAAACAAAAATCCCGAAACAACTTTTTTCATTATTTATTCTTCTTTATCGTTGTCTAAGTCCCACTCTTTTACTGTAAGGTCAACCTGTTTACCTGTCGTTGCAGATTCATATGCCGCAAGTATTATTCTCACATCTTTAGAACCTTCAATTATAGACGGATATGGTTCTCTGTTATCATTTATAGCAGATAGCATCTCTCTATAAAGTGACTCATATGGACCTCCTGATGGTTCGGGGGGTAGTTCAGGGTACTCAATGTTTCCTCTTCTATCAGAAATCCACATTTTACCAGTAAGGTCCCCTATAATTCCATTTTCAAATACAAAATGCATCCCTGTATTGAGTTTCTGAGGAACTTCAAAATAACCACATTCTTCAATTAAAATTGCTGTCTCATCTTCATAACCAACGAAAATCATGCCATTACCTTCAACATCACAACCTTTCTGAAAAAAACCTACCGTTGCTTTTACTGAAACTTCTTTGACTGAAATTATTGAACGCACAACTGCCATACGATGGACACCAAGATTAAAAAGTTGTCCTCCTCCTGCTAATTTTTTTTGTAGAAACCAGTCTGGTCGCTCCTCGGTAAAATAAAACCTGTAGCTAATAATACTACCCATAATAAATTTCCCAAGTCTTCCTGAACTAATTATTTCCTTTGCCTTTAGAACCCCTGGATACATATAGGTACAATTTGCTGTCATTACTTTTACGTTATTCTCTTTGGCTGCTTTTATAATTTTTCGACACTCATCAAGATTCAGGGCTACTGGTTTTTCCAATAATACATGGCAACCTCTCTTAATGGCAGTCATCGTCACTTCAAAATGAAGATAATGTGGTAAGGCTACTGTAACAATATCTACACCATCTTCAAAGATATCTCGGTAATCTGTATATGGTTTGCCACCGTATTTAGAAGTAAATTGTTTACACTTTTCTAAATCCCTTCTTACAACACAAGCCAATTTAAGTTCTGGGAATTGTTTTATAGCACGAACATGACTTTCTGCTATATTACCAGCCCCTATTAGTCCTATTAACTTTTCCATCACATTACTTCTTTTATATAAACCCGCCGCCTTTTTTTATGAGCGATTCTTGCAGCAGAGGCAATGGCGATACACTCTATTACCTCATCATATGGGACTTGAGGTTTCTTGGTTCGTACCATATTTTTTATCATTTTCAATATCCTTACTGCTCCATAAGGAAATTCAAAATCACCAATATTAGGCGAATGAATCGCTCCCCACTTACTGTAAACACTGGCATACATAGAACAGTGATAGGTGCTACCCGAGGCACAATTGAGGACAACACCAGAACTTGGTCTTTTGGGTTTTCCACCATAGTCAAGATGCATATATGCAAGAGGCATTTGCCCCATACACTCTACCGATTCTATTCCAGTGCCAAATAAATGTTGTGCCAGACTTATAGCATGAATTTGCCCTCCCATTGTAGTCCCACCGCCTTTAATAATTCCGAATTCAGGACCTTCCAATTCTGAAAAACGGTTACGAAAACGAGTGGCATGAGGAACTACTCTTAGCATTGATAGGGACATTATAGGGGTATTATGTTTTTTTGCCAATTGAATCATGACTTGAGCATCCTTAACATCATATGCGAAAGGTTTATCTACAAAGGTGGGTATTCCCTTTTTTAAACCCGGGGTAGCAAGTTTCAAGTGGTCAGAACCATCGCCACTACAATCAGCAATAAAGACCAAATCAACATCATCAGATACCTCTTCAAATGTATCACAGACTTTAGGGTTACCAAAAAAGATTTTTGCTGTATTCTTAGCCAATTTACGATTTTTATCCCACACTTTTGTAATCTGAAAACCAGTTACGCAAGGTACGGTCATTTTTTTAGGGTCGTCATAGTCCATATAGAAATAAAAGTAAACAGCATGTCCCCTGCCACATTGGTCATCTCTTAAGATAAGGGGGTCGTGCTTATTCATTAACGCTGCATAATAAAAAGCATGAAGGTCACACCGAATCATTCCGACACGAATTTTTTTCATTAGTCATCACTCCCTGACTGATTTTTATTAACTCAATTTGCTTTTATTTCTCCGTTGGCACCACGATGCCCCGCAGAATTATCTTCTGGCAGAAGATGAATATCAGGAACGTGGGTATTGCTGCAATAACCAGCGAGGCAAAAATCACTGCCTGGCTTGACCTCTGCTGAAGCTGATACAGGTGCACCATTAATGTCCACATCTTTGGATTCTGACATACTATAAAAGCCATCATAAAATTACCATAAGCAGCAGTGAAAGCACCAAGGGCAATCACTGCAAGAATAGGTTTTGATAGATTCATGGCTATCTGCCAGAACATGGTCCACTCACTTGCACCATCAATAGTTGCACATTCAAATAGTTCACGTGGTAAACTGTCAAAGAACCCTTTCAAAAGAAAGATTGAATATCCGGATGCCAATCCTGGTAGAATAAGTGCAGCATATGTATTTAGTAGCCCTAATTTCTTTATCAATAGGAACTGTGGGATGCCCAACACCATAGAAGGAAATGCCATAGTAAGCATCAGGAAAAGTAGTAGTTTATATGTACTCGGAGGCCGGTATCGGGAGAGGGCATATGCAGTCATGGGATTGACAATAAGTGCTGATAGAATAGATAAGGAACAGTAAACAAAGGTATTCCATACAGACGTCCCGTTTAATAGAATAGTATCTAGGACAACGATATAGTTTCTTTTGATGAATTCCCATAGGATGTGTTTCTTGTTTTCTTTAAAAAGTGTCCATTCCCATTCTTTGGCCGGGATATTTACTGTATCAAAACTCTGATAGTTACTGCTGTGAGCCTTGTTGAGTGCTTTAAGAGTTTCATACTTTTCTTTGAGGAAATCGCGATAATAGAACTCTGCACTCCGTATAGACAAAAACTCAACAGGCACCATGGATTCTACAAACTCTGCCCAGTTCACCTGCACCATTCCCCTCGGGGGCACCTTCTTAACCAGAGGAATCTCTTCAAAACTACTGTATTCTGTCCCATAGACCTTGTTAAGAAAATGCATATCCTGGTGATAGTTATTTTTAAGAAATTCATGATAAG
>JACQRL010000058.1 GCA_016206485.1 Planctomycetota bacterium
CAATAAATTATATTTTGATTTAAAAGAATCATTCCATCAATTAGGGAAGAAGGATCTTTTACAATACACGAATTAAAGACGAATTTATGTACAGGGCAGTAAAGATGATGACTGGTAAAGAGATTGTTAAACGAACAGTATCATTTACATATCCAGAACGGATAGCGTGCAGTTTTCCTTCACCATATCCAAATGATTTCTATTATGCACGTATGGAACTTCCCAAGAGCACTGGTAACGATTGGGAGAAGGTGGACGCTGTCCGCTGGGAGCGTATTGATGAATGGGGAAATAGATGGGCAAGGTTAGATGATTCATCAAAAGGGGAAGTGGTCAAGGGGGCCTTGGATAATTTAAACAACATTGAGACTATTCCTTTGCCTGATATTGGTTGTTATGCATATTACAAAAGAGTTGAGGAATGTTTTTCTTCAGGAGAATCTAATGGGAAATATACGATAGGATGGCTTCCAGGTTTTGCTTTTAATATTACACGCAAAATGCGGCGGTTAGAGCAGTATCTTGAAGATATTGTCCTCTATCCAGACCGTATTAAAGTACTCCTTAGACGAATTGATGACCTTCTTGAAAAAGCGATTCAGTGTTATGCACGCACTGGTGTTGATGCAATAATGTTTCCTGAAGATTGGGGAAGTCAGCAGTCACTATTTATATCTCCGGGAATGTGGAGAGAGATTTTTAAGCCGGGTTTTATTAGACTTTGCACAGTAGCACACAGCCTTGGACTGAAAGCGTTCATGCATTCCTGTGGTCTTATTATCAGGATTATTCCGGATCTTATAGAATGTGGGATAGATGTGCTTCAATTTGACCAACCTCGCTTACATGGGATTGATGCCCTTGCTGAATTCAGCGGAAAGGTGACATTTTGGTGCCCTGTTGACATTCAAACAACCTTACAGACAAAGAACCCTGATAATATTGGAATGGAGGCGAAAGAACTTATAGAGAAATTAGGTAATAAAGGGGGTGGTCTTATAGCAGGATATTATATAGACAACGAATCCATTGGACTGGATCCTAAATGGCAGGATATAGCATGTAAGGCATTCCTAAGATATAGCTGTTATTCCCAAAAAGGAGGGGGTTATGAGATTTTATAAACTTATAATGGTTATGGGCATTTTGTTAACAGTATTTTATACAAATGTAAAACTTTTATCAGACCAGGAAAATCCACTTTTCTTTGACGACTTTGACCAGCAGGGACCTTTAGATGCTGGAAAATGGAAAATTATCTCTGAGATGTCTCCAGTATGCGACAGCGGCAGGCTTATCAGTCAACCCAATAAGATCTGGTGTTCTCAAGAGAAATTTTCCGAGCCGGTCTCTATAGAGTTTTCCGGTGTTTTCATTGCCGAGTTACCGCGTAGTGCAAATAACCAGATTGGTCTTGCGCCGGATGGACATGGCCCGGATATGGTTGTATGGACGTTTGATGGAATGGAACCCAAACGTCTTGTTCCACTACGTCACGTTGCAGGTAATGACTTCTGGAAAGAAGGATACGAGAATGCGGTACAGATTTCCAATCTACCTGATATTACAAAGACTGAGAATGGTATTAACCTCCGTATAGACTGGTGGCCGGGGAAACTTGTTCGTTACTACATTAATGATAAAATAGTTGCTGAATTTTTATCAAATGTCCCGGACGTTGCACTGCCAGTCGGTATACGAGATGAGACAGTCTATTTTAGAATTGGAAGTATCAAGGTGATGCGTATTAGCCAATCTGCAGATGAGATTTTAAAAGAGAGGGCAAGGGTAAAAGAAGAACAAGAAAGACTGGTAAAAGAGGTGAAGGAGAAGGAAGAAAAAGCAAAGGATGAGATTATTCTTGCCAGAATCCAAACACGCATTGAAGCACTTGCGAAAAGATTTTCAAAGTTGCGGATGGTTATCGGCGGCCCATGTTATTTTTGGGGAATTGATGCAGAGATTGAGCATGAACTAAAATCTGCAGGTATGGAAGTCCTTTGCTGGCCAAATGCGCCATTGCTTGACCCTGAACAATCCGCGCAAATTGGCCGTGACCCGATGGGATATAACGTTATCATTTTTGGAGATTCTTTCTATCATCTTATTCAACCTGACCCGAATACGGGAGAGATTCCGAAAAAAATTACTGACCAGATACCTATGCTGAAAGAATTTCTAAATGCGGGTGGTGGCATTTGGTTTTGTGGATTGGGTGAACAGAACTGGGGCAGGAGTTCATATGCATTGAACTATATTCTGAAAGAATTGAATCTTGAGGCTGAAGTTATTGGGGAAGTAGTGAGAGACAGGGAGAAGTTTAAAATAGGAGAGGGAAGGTTTCCTGAATATGCCTGGGCTGATGTTATTCCTGATACTTTGACGAAAGGTGTATCAAATCTTTTATATCCCTCTAGTGTCATTTCAAGTGAAGGCAGTATGGGTGTTGTTCCTATTGTTAAATTGAGTCAAGAATGGAGAGTACTATTGAAAGGAAAGTCCACTTCTGCTTCGTATCCCTGTGTTGAGGGTGCTATAGAAGGCAGGTTACAAGATACACCGAATACCGTGAAGTCTTCTCCTGTGCTTTGCGCAGTGCGTGAGGCAGGCAAGGGACGAGTTGTTCTCTGGCCCACCTGGAGTAATTTCACGGTTACAGGCGGGTCTGGAGGGGCATTGATAGACGGCGAGGTAAATGGGCGTTTTAGCGATGGTGCACATCTTATTGAGAATATCATTTGTTGGTTAGCAGAGCCCAGCCAGAATAGTAAGACAGTTGGCACATTTGACCCGCAGAAGCACCGGATTACCGGACAGAATAAGATTGAGATTGATAATTTGCTTAATACTTGGGCATCAGTCCAGGGACGAAAAGATTATCCTTCACAGTTCAAAGGACTCATTGGCGCACACAGTGTTTTGAGTGATGGTAAATCATCACCTGAAGAGATGATAACTGCCGCTAAAAAGTCAGGATACCAGTTTATTGCTTTCACAGAAGATTTCTCCAGAATGAATGAAGAGAAATGGAAACAACTTATTACAATTTGCGACAGAGTCAATGCAGAGGATTCAAATTTTATTGTTTATCCCGGACTGGATTTTATAGATGAAAACGGCAACCGTGGTTTGATTTTTGGTAATCGTTACTGGGTCAAGGATGAATGGCGCAGTAATGAGAATCCTGACCGCATACGCTGGTGGTATAACCTGACTTACGAAGCAGATGCCGACGCACATCGTTGGCCTCCACGGGTGATTATACATTCAAAGACAAACAATAAGCGTCCATGGAACCAGGGACTGTGGAGTTTTTTAGGCATTTATTGTTATGAGGATGGAAAACTGATTGACGATTCTTTTGATGAGTGGCAGCGCCTTGTGTGGAAAAATGTCTTTTTTCTTAATACTGGTATAATGACAGTCCACACGGTAAAGAATACAGAAGAAATTACGATGTCTGCCAAACCAGGATTTTATCAGACTTATGTGCGAGCGGATAACCTTCAGCAGGTTATAAGCCGCCTGACAGGCACTGTGGGCACTGGGGCATATTTCCCCTCTTATGTCTCTGCAGGTCCTGAGGTCTTGGACTTCAGACCGTATGTGGCAATCGTGGGAGGAGAAGAAAGTTTTGACCTTGCCAATCCTGAAAATAACCGTGGACTAATTCATATTCTTGTCCAATCAGAAGCAGGATTGAAAGAGGTAATTGTCTATGAAGGAAAACGTGTTGTGCGGAGATTTTTACCTGAGGGGAAAAGTTTTGAGACCTACATGACTTTTCATCCTGATTCTCATCATGCTTATACCATGGTTGTGACAGATAAACAGGACAGGCGGGCAGTGAGTTGGACTGCTTTCCGGCAAATTCAGGAATGGGTCCACAGACGTTGTGGCGACAACTGGAACTGGATGAGAACCGGCAAGGGTCCAGGAATATTAGATTCTCCAGATTTATCTTACCAACTTCTTGAATTAACTGCTGGTTGGACCTCGCAAAAGTTCATTCCTGGGAGTGAGAGAAAAGAGAAAAATAAACTTCGTGGATATAAGTGTGAACAGGGTATTTATAGCCATGGTGGACTCAGTGCGGCTATCAATGGTTATATCCGGCTGCATGGTCTGATTGTAGAAGGGAAATCATGGCCATTAACCTATCCTGCTATGACACTGGACTTTGCAACAATAGGACGGTTCGGAACTATTCTAACAAATACTGTTAGAGAAGAAATGCTCGTGCCGGATGTAGGTCCTTATTACATAGGTGCATTCGCTGGACCCTATAAAGTCATATCTGCACCATGTCCCGCAGAGCTGAAGCAGTTTATACCTTTCCAGAAGCCGGATGGTGCAAGTATAAATCGCTATGCCGGGAAGGCTATCTTCTTAAAAGAGGTTCGTACTGCAGATGGAAATCCCGTAACTTTGACTCTGGGTGATACTGGTAACCCAGGTGCTAATATTGTTGAAGTTGTAGGCTCCGACGGCAGTTCTAAAAGACATATTATAGGTGATGGGTCCCTCAGTGGCGAAATTCCAGAAGGAGGATATGTTTGTTGGTATGACGACCATAGTGATGGTGTGGGTGGAATTATTGCCATTTCTCCAGGAGTTCACTTCTCTTATTCAAAGAAATGGCAGAAGTGTTTTATTAATCTTTCTTCGCCTGTGAAATCTGGTATTGAAGTACAATGGGATGTTGTTTTTGTTACCGGTAATAATTCTACGACTAACTCTAATGCCCAAATGGAAGATGTCCGCTTGGGAATGGGGATTACAGGTAAACCGACGCTGTATGAGGTAAAACCACGGGTGGGAAAGGTAATTGACCAGAAGTACTTTCTTACAGTGGAGTCTGAAGACTATGGATTTTCCGGGAAAATTGTTAAAACCAGCGAGAAGCCTCTCCCGATACATTTGCCTGTATTTATTCAGGACGTAAATCCTCGTTGGGATGCTGGTATATGGTATCGCGGCAAGACTCAGTTGCATACCCCACAGTACTATCGTGACCGGTGGGGCACAGAAACGTGGCGGTGGACAATAGGTTCCTATGAACCAGGAGAAGATACAATTCGTTACATACCAGTTTTAGAAGATGGTAATGCCTATTGCCAGATAGACACAGATAAGCAGGACCCGGATATTTTCATCGGTAACTTACTCGTATGTAATCAGCCAAAGGTCTTTATTTCACTTATCAGGGCTGAGAAAGGTAAATGCACATTTGAGGTCAATAACCCTACTGACAAAACAATAACCTGTACCGTGCGGCCATCTAAGGGATTTGATTTCACCGGATATTGGGAAAAAATAATTGCGTTACCTGCCGGCGCTACGCAAAAAGTTACTGTTGGTATGTGATAGAACCATTTACGACTAAGATAGGCTTAACGATGATTATGGACTAGGGTGAATTATAAGGTGAAGCAGATAAAACTGTGAGTGCGATAAGAGGTGTATTTCATAATATGCTTAGGCAGATAAAGTTTTTTGTATTTATAAGGAATAGAAGGTTATTGGTAAAAAACATAGGGATGTTGTGTAGCG
>JACQRL010000057.1 GCA_016206485.1 Planctomycetota bacterium
CGTTATAATAATGTAATTGAGGAATTTTATAAATAAAATAAACCTACTAGTTTTAAGTTGGGAGTTGCTGGTTAATAATTATTAAAAACAAATGAAGATTGCTGTTGTTGATGGAGTTCGTACTCCGATAGGCAAATTCGGCGGCGCGCTTAAAGATCTAAAGGCTCAGGATATATCTAAAATCGTTGTTTTTGAGCTTATCAGGAAGATGCAGTTAGATAAGTCCAAAGTTGATGAGGTTATATTAGGATGCTGCGGACAGAGCTCCGATGCCCCAAATATTGCAAGGATCGCCGCATTGAAAGCAGGACTGGGACTGGAAGTTCCTGCGTATACCGTAATGAGGAACTGTGCCAGCGGCATTCAGGCGGCAACTTCTGCCTTTCAGTCAATTTTAGCTAAGGATTCTGAAGCAGTTATTATTGGTGGTGTTGAATCAATGTCGAATATTCCGTTTGTCAACAGAGACATCAGGTTTGGAAAGGGTCTGCAAAATTCATTATTGATTGATTCTTTGTGGGAGGGATTAACAGATCCTATATGTAATCAAATAATGGGAAAGACAGCCGAGAATATAGTTGAAAAGTATGGGATAAGCAGAGAAGAGCAGGATAAATATGCTGCAGAAAGTCACAAAAAGGCTTTTAAGGCGATCAGGTCAGGGCGTTTTAAACATGAAACTGTTCAGATAGAGGTTTCAAAAAAAGCATTTGGACGTGAAGTTGCAAAGGAGAAATTTGTAGAAGATGAATGCGTAAACGTGTCGCTTAATGTTCAAACCCTTTCTATGCTGCCTCCGATTTTCAAAGAAAATGGTACAGTCACCGGAGGGAATTCCTGCCCGATTAGCGATGGCGGTGGCGCTCTTTTGGTGATGAGTGATGAGAAAGCAAAATCTATGGGATATGCGCCGCTCGGATACATAAAGTCATATGCGTATGTAGGTCTTGAACCATCCTTGATGGGACTTGGCCCGATATACGCTGTACGGAAAGTTCTTAAGAAAACAGGTATGAATATATCTGATTTTGATGCTATAGAGATTAATGAGGCATTTGCTGCGCAGGTGATTGCATGTGTCAGGGAACTGAATATAGATATAGCAAAATTGAATCCGAATGGCGGGGCGATTGCTCTTGGACATCCTGTAGGATTTACCGGAGCGCGTTTGATCCTGACTGCCCTCTATGAACTTAAGCTCCAGAATAAATCCCTTGCTTTGGTTACATTATGTGTTGGAGGTGGGCAGGGTGCAGCTGTCGTACTCGAACGTGCATGAAAATTCTATACCTGACTTCAAGACTCCCATATCCGCCAGTAGGTGGGGACAGACTTAGAACCCACGCATTTTTAAAATTTTTATCGAAGAAACATGAAATTGATCTGCTTTCGATATATGATAGTGATTCTGAACTCCAATATATCTCACAATTAGCGGCATTTTGTGGCGACATCCATTTATTTAAAAGAAATAAATTTATCAGCTATGTTAATTTATTTAGATCATTTGCGGATCATAATCCTTTTCAGGTGAACTATTATGATTCTTCATCTGTGCGGAAATTTATCAAAAAAATCTATCGCAAGTATGATTGTATTCTGGTTCATTTGATCAGGATGGCACAATATGTTGTCGGCCTCCCTGTAAAAAAAATTATAGATATGACAGACTGTCTGAGCGAATTGTGGTATGAGCAGTCAAAGTTTTCCTCTTTCCCGATGAGCCAGCTTTATAAACTGGAAGCACGGTATATAAAAAGGTATGAGGACTTCATTTCTAGCAGGTTTGATTATCTTCTTTATGTAACCAGCGATGAATTTTCCTCAAAACATAGTTCTCAGAATGTAGTCAGTGTTGGAAATGGGTTTAATATGGATGATTTAAATGGTTATTCTTTGGGCAATAAGGATGGGATCGGTTTTGTTGGTAAACTTGATACTTTCCCAAATAAGGACGCAGTTAATTATTTTATAAAGAATATCTTCCCGGAAGTAAGGAGAGAAATTCCGGATATGAAGTTCTATATTATAGGCAAGAATCCGTCACCTGAGTGGAGCGCTGTTGATAATTGCGTTGTTACAGGAGAAGTAGCGCATGTGGGGGAATATCTGTCGAAATGTTATGTGTTTGTGTGTCCTTTGAGATGCGGTGCAGGTTTTAAGAATAAGATAGTGGAGGCAATGCTGCACAAAGTGCCGGTTGTTGCCTCATCCATTTCAATAAAAGGGATGGGATTTATCCCCAGAGAACACATTATACTAGAGGATAATCCTCTTTTATTTGCAAAACAGGTGATAAATCTGCTGAAAAATGAGGGTTTCAGGCTCAAAATTGCCGATAAGGCATATAATTTCACAAAGAGTAATTTTAGTTGGGAGCAGGAACTCCAAAAAGTCGATAAAATTTTATGTTCAATTACCTGATTCTTAACGGGTACCTGTTCTTTGTGAGCTTTGCAGCCACATATATTCTTACTCCGTTTGCAATATATTTTGCGGTCAAATTTAAAGTTGTAGATCAGCCGGGTTTCAGAAAACTTCATGAAAATCCGACACCTCTTTTTGGCGGAACTGCGATTTTTCTTTCATTTACTATAGTTGCGGTTATCCACATGCTTTTAGCATTGAGGCTCAAGTTAAATCCGAGCCATTTATCACCGGATTCTTTTCTCTACAGTCAGATAGTAGATTTCAATCCTGATTATTTAAGGTTGCTTATAATTTTTGGCGGCGGTCTTTTTATCTTATTGATCGGATTGCTGGATGATCTGCTTGATCTTCCTGTTCCGTTCAGACTTGCCATTGAATTTATTATAGCTACTGTTGTTGTCCTTTCGGGTCTGAAGCCGGAGATCCCGCTTGGAAGTCCATTCACTGAAATAATTGCTGTAGTGTGGATAGTAGGAGTCACGAATGCATTCAATCTTCTTGATGGAGCGGATGGGCTCAGTTGCGGTACGGCAGTCATCTGTTCACTTGGATTATCGTTGTGTCTTATTATGCAATGGACATTTCAACCGATGGTGTCGGCTCTCCTTGCAAGCTTTGCCGGTGCCTGTTTTGGATTTCTTCCATACAATTTTCCGCGCGCCCGCGCATTTCTCGGATCAGCCGGGAGTATGTTTATTGGGTACATGCTTGGAGTTTCCGTCTTGTTATCATCACTTATGAATTTTGAAAGCCTTGGGATCAGAGTATTTTCAATTCCGCTGTTTGTGCTTGCCGTCCCGCTGTACGATACACTTTCGGTGATATTAATAAGGTTAAAAAATGGGAAGAATATTTTGAAAGGAGATTTTAATCACTTTGTGCACAGATTGATAAGAAAAGGGTTATCTCCGCGCAAGTCCGTGACTATTATTTATTTAATCTCGGTATTTACGTTATGTAATGCATTTTTCCTGATAAATATAAAGCCATCCAGTACGGTGATTATTCTTCAAGTTCTTTTATGCATTGTTATATTGATTGCTGTCGAAAAAGTGGCTTCTGTGAAGCTGGGTAACTATGAAAAAATATCTTAGTATAGTTGTAGTTTTCTTCATGGGAGGAACTGCAGCCTTTGCCCAGGAAAGAGGCAAGGAATGGGCGGACCAGATGACATTTGAAACATATCCATATCCTATTTACCCGCTAAGAGAGAAGCCTCCAGTATTTACTAAAGTCGTAAGTGAAAGAATTATTTTTTCAGACAACGTGTTTCAGAAGGATGATAAAGAAAGTGATACTATTTTGAGCACTGCATTTCAGGTAGGCGGATCAACCAGCAGGCCGAATTTCGATGCCAATCTAAGCGCATTAATAAACTATGATAAATATTTATCAAATTCAGAGCTGGATGGTGAGGAGTTCCGTCTATTTGGGCAGGCCAGAAGCGCTGGTAAGGCGCATTTTTACGGCGGGTCTCTGCAGTTTAAGCGTGAACGTGAGCCGTTTGATTTGCTATCTCTTGATCAGGTACAGAGACAGGAGATCTTATTGGGAATTTTTGGCGGATTTACAGTGAGTTCCAGAATGATGTTGGAGCCGGATCTGCGTATTACAAAGACAGATTTTGTCGAATCAGAATTCGAAAGGGCAGATAATACAACGAATATAATCACTTTGCCGCTTATCTATAATTTGTCGCAGAAACAGGACCTCCTTGCTGAAATCGCATATGAAATGCTTGATTACACAGAAGATCTTGCGGCTGATTCAACGGCGATTGCGTTCAGAATTGGAGCCAGAGGCGCGTTGACGCCCAGACTCAAAAGTTTAATCAAGCTTGGAACACAGAAGAGATCAAGTGATGCCAATCCTCTTACAGGAGAAAGTCACGATAAAAATGTTCTTAATCTGCTCAGCTTATTTACCTATGAAATGGATAAGGTTACCGAAGCAGAAATAAATTTATCGCAATCTTCCGGATATTCAATCTCAGGTGACTTTGATGTGCAGTCAGTGTTGTCGTTCAGGGTTAAAAAGGAATTCTCCCCATATCTTAAGGGAACTGCCTCTATTTTTACCGCAAAAAATGATGCATTTATCGGTGTCGATAGAAACAATAGAGGATTGTCGATCGTCCTCACCTATCAATTCAGGAAAAACCTGACTTTTGAAGGTGGTATCAGCAACAGCTTTTACGGAGGCAGCGGAGACATTGAAAAGGCGTCTGTCACACAATTTTTTATCGGAGCAGGCCTCTCTTTTTGATCTTTCGTAAAATTCTTGTAGATCCTGATTACACGGAGAAAACGCCAGATTACTCAGATAAGGAAATATAGCTTGATTCCTATATCTGTGCCATCAATCTCATCCATCGGTGAAATCTGTGGAGGAAATCGCGAAACGTCGCTTAATTCAAGAAGTAAATACCTTTAAAACTCCCTATTACTGGCCATTTTACATATAAGTCAGTTTATAGAGTTGGCAGAGGCTGGAATTACACGAATCTAACCGATATAGTATTAGAGTAGGGCACATACCTCTAGAGAGAAGTTATGTTAGAAATAATTGGATTCTTGGCGCTTCTGTCAGCGGAAACTGCATCAGAATATGATACTAACTTGCAGCTTATTTATTCAGGGAATATCAAATATATGCTTGATCTGGGGAAGGTATCTACGGCTGTTAAGCTTACTGAAGAACTGGTAGAACAGTTTCCGACAACTGATAATATTAATTTTTATGTTAAGCTGGCTTCAAAGTATGGATTCGGTACAAAGTTTATTAATTCGTTAAAGCAGGATAAACCTGTGCAGATTGAAAGATTAATTACTGTTGAAAAAACAGGCAAATTTAAGGTGATAGTCTATGAAGGTGGCAGGATCGTAACGAAAGATGTTGACCACAAAAGTTATGTCATATACCGACTCAAAAATGGACAAAGAATCCTGCTCAGCAGTAGAACTTTGATCCCACTTGAAGGGAAAGTCACAATATTTTTCTTTAACGGCATGACCGTTACAGCGCTTAAATATATAATGTTTACTCCTACGAAAGTTTTCAGGGACTATCTTGAAATCTGGCTGTCCCCTTTTAGGGAAGAAGCAGCCAAAGAATTCAAATTTACTATAGGTGGCAAGCAGATAGTAAAAAAGCTTGTTGTTGGCCAGGTTGTTGTGTTAAAACTTACACGGGATGTGATAACTCAGAGGATCACTATGAATTTCGAACAGCAAAATTTTCGTATGCCCAGACCGGATGTTGATTTAGATGAAATTTTGGGCGGTAAAGAAATTTTTATGCTAATTGACCAAAGAAAAGATTTTTTTCTACAAAGTGTTGATCTTACTGATATTCC
>JACQRL010000081.1 GCA_016206485.1 Planctomycetota bacterium
ATGTTATGTGTGAAAGGAGTGAGTAAAAATTGCAAAAATTAACAAAGTTCTGAAAGTGAAAGGAGGGAAGTAAAGTGAGAAGAAAATACTTGTTAATTAATCTTGTTGTGTTAGGTTTAATTCTATTATGCAACTTCTGTGAAGCGCAAAATTTGATTCCTAATGGTGGTTTTGAACAAGGGCTTACGAATTGGGTAAACGTTAGTGGTGGTACGTCCATAGTGGATGAACCTGCAAGTGCAGGATTTGGCTCTGGATATATCAAAATAGACGGGAATCTTGGACAGGTTAGAACAAGTGGTTCAATTGGAGTGACTGGAGGCAATAGATATACAATTTCATTTGCAATCAAGGTTACGTCAAACCCTGGCACGAATTACCCTATCATTGCTTTTGAATTTTTTGATAATACCATGCAGACTATTTCAAATACTACGATTCCAGGATTGACCTATTCTAGTCTCTGGCCCAATACTTGGTACAGTTCTGTCTTTCCGAGCCAGGCTGTAACAGACATGTGGAATATATGGCGGCAGGAATTTCATCTGCCAACAGGGGTGGCTTACGCCAAAGTCAAACTTTATAATATGTCTTCCACTTCTTCTTCATTCTGGGATGAAGTACGACTTGAAGAAGGAGTCGTTTCTGTTGTGCCAAACAGCAGTTTTGAACAAAGTTTCTCAGGCAAGCCGCTTTTCTTTGAATTTAGCGGCACTGTCTCTATGCAGACAGGGGACAATGGTTATGGCAGCAATCATGTGCGTGTAGGCGGTGGTGGTGTGCAGGCTTGGGTATATAGTAGAGGAACACTGTCAATACAGGGCGGTAGAGATTATTATGTTAGTTTGTTAGTTCGTGAAGTGCCAGAAGAAATTGCGAATAACAATGCCTTTATTGGCTTTCGTTTCTTTGACAACCAAGGACAACAGATTCAGTCAGGTAATGTACCTGGCTTAACATGGTCAGACGGGTCATCCAGCTGGTACGAGTATATAGATAACCCCCAACCTACAACGGACTGGTCCTACTGGAGCCATCGTTTTACTGCTCCTGCAGCCGCAGATCGCTGTCAATTGGTTTTATATTCTTGGCGAAGCGCGGCTATTGAATTTGATGAAATAACTCTTGATAGTAATCCTTTGTCAATAATAGGTAACGGTAGTTTTGACCATTTACTTCAGAACGGAACCAGTATCGCCTTGTGGACCGGTGCCCCTTTCTATTATGTTGACCCTTACGACAGCTCTGGACATAATGTTGTTAGCGGGGGTAATATTTCCCATTCATTTCCACTACAGCCTAACACTACCTATAATTTAAGCATCGTCTATAAAACAATAACAGTTCCTCAGCCGACAAACACTATGAACGGTGCCCTTGTTGGCGTTCACTTATATGATGCCAATGGTGTTGAAATTACAGACGTGAGCAGCGGTACTGATAAACCCCAGGGCATAACATGGAGTTCTGGTTTGCAAATGTGGTATTTCTATCTGCCGTCTGAATACCCAATAAATCAATGGAAGAGGTTGTCAAATTTAATACGAACCGGTCCAACAACACGTCAAGCCAAGATTGAACTGCAACTATGGGTATCTGGATTTACTTATTATATCGATGCGGTAAAACTGATAGAAAGAAAATCCGAAGAATTTCTTAATGCCGAGAGTTTTGAAAATCCAGGTCCTGGTTTTGGAAAGGAATTCGGCTGGGAGAAGAAAAGCGGCTCATGGATACAATCTGGCGACTCGCTGATTTTTCCAAATTCTGGAAATGGATATGGCGACCATTATGTTAGAATTCTTGGTCAGGGTGCTGCGGGTTATGGGGCAATTGGGACAGCTGAGTCAATCCAACTTAATGAGAATACACCATATACCTTTCATGCTATGATGCGAACCGATAATGCAGGTACTGCAATACCAGCATTAATTGGCTTTGAATTTCTCGACTCTAATGATAACAGGATAATTAATAATAATGATATACCCACTGGTTTATCATATTCACCATACATCCCCCCCCTCTGGTACAGGTATGTATATGCAGGCGAGATGGACAATACGTGGCGATTCGTTACCTTCCATTTTGTTACACCCAGAAAAACGAAGTCTGCGAATATATACATATATAAATGGTCCAGTGCCCATCAATACATAGATGTAGATAAAGTATCAATTACACCGGGAATTGACGCTGAACTTATAGACAACCTTGGTTTCGAGACAAAAAAGCAGGGGATACCGCTCAGTTGGACTGGTGCGTATACTGTTTCTGACCTGATATATGACGGTCGGACAAGCATAGAGATATCAGGTGGGAATTATGCAGTAGGCTCAAGAGCCCCTGTAACAGGAGGCGGCTATTACACAGTTCAGTTCATGGTACGAGAGAGAACCGATTATAACAGTAGTGCCAGCGCCTTATTCACTATAGATGTATTTGATGCTACAGGCAATCTACTTGGGTCATCGTGCTCTGTGAAAAATCTAACCTGGTCTACTTACCTTGGGGGACGGTGGTACTCCTATTTGGACTCTACCCCGGTATTCCAGTCATATCAGCCGACCACTAATTGGACAGAGTATAAGAGGGTCATAGGGTTGCCAAACGAGGCCAGGTTTGTTGGGATTAGATTGTATAACCAAAATAATGTTACTTCCACGATATTTGATGATGTGCAATTGCGTGAACTTGATTATCGTACACAACAGCAAGCCCGATTAGCCAACACAGTACTCTGGTATGGAGCTGGGGCTTGGCCGAACAATACGTACTTTAATCCAGATCGGGATGTTGTTAAAGCATTCTATCCCTATGTGGGACATTCACTACCCGTATACCCACAGTGGAGTTTTGACGAGTGGATGTATGAGTCCGTAACGTTTTTAAATGCCGTTACCCACCCTCAGTCTTCTACTGGCTGGCAAGCATTTTTCAATGAATTGTTCGTTGAAGCTGCTACGAGTGAAATTTCTTGGTTTGATGCCCTAAACCAGGCCGTTGTCAATGTGGGTGGTGGTCTAAACGATACTACTCATAAGGTGAAAGTCATTATTGGTGTTCCAGTATGGGGTCCTACGTTCTCGCCTGCTAACTTTGCAAATGCACCAGGATTAGGACCGAACCCATTTAATTTAGGAGCGAATCCAACCGATAGTGAAGTCCTTGAATGGTATTTCAGAAACGCAAAGTATCTATGGGCAAGTAATAGCAGTCAATATACCCGTCTGGAATTGGCTGGTTTTTACTGGGAACCAGAAGAACAATTCCTAACCGTAAGCCACGAGGCGATAAAACATCTTTCAGACCTGATACATGCTGAAAACTTGTCATTCTATCAAGCTCCATATACAGATAAACAAGGTCCCGACATTGGGGGTGTTACACAATGGCGCGATACTCTAGGCCCTGTGCTTTATTATCCATCGTTGTTTGATACAATCTATATTCAGCCGGGATATTTCTATGATTATCCTAACTATTTACCTAGTCTTGTAGACACGGCATATATTTGGGCGGGTTTGAATAATTGTAGTATAGACCTTGAGTGGACCGGTCAGACTGACCGCTTTGTGTACTATCTGACAAAGGCTCGGGATTACGGTTTGCAGGCCCGTGGTGCGTCAACTATGCTGTACGAAGTCGGCGGCTGGCTTTATTGGTGCGCTACATCTGATATAGTTACCGAGGAGCGTGGAGCTTATGACAATCTCAATAATTATCTCCACGGCCGTTGACGGGAAGAAAAAGCTCTTCGTGACTGTCAGGCAACAGATTAGGGAATAGAGCCTGGCAGTGAGCCAGCTTAAATCACCCTCACCTTAATCCTCTCCCCTTAAGGG
>JACQRL010000082.1 GCA_016206485.1 Planctomycetota bacterium
GTATCAGATAGGGACTTCATCCTGGAATATGAGGCGGCTGCCAGCATTGCTATGATGCACCTCTCCCGGCTGGCCGAGGAGATTATCCTGTGGTCTTCCGCCGAATTTGATTTTATCGAGCTTGATGACGCTTACGCCACCGGCAGCAG
The DNA here is from genome assembly GCA_016206485.1 of Planctomycetota bacterium. GTDB lineage: Bacteria > Planctomycetota > MHYJ01 > JACQRL01 > SBBU01 > JACQRL01. Next base: position 150 of record JACQRL010000082.1, read on the forward strand.
CATTATGCCCCAAAAGAAAAACCCGGATGTCGCCGAGCTGGTTCGCGGCAAGACGGGACGGGTCTACGGCAAGCTGATGGCGCTGCTGACGACAATGAAAGCCCTGCCCCTGGCTTATAACCGGGATTTACAGGAAGACAAAGAGGGTTTCTTTGACTGTGTCGATACACTGCTCTCCAGCCTGGAAGTCTTTAGCGGCATGATTAACACCTTGCGGATAAAGCCGGAAAATACCGGGCAGGCAGTCAAGCAGGGTTACATCCTGGCTACCGACCTGGCTGATTACCTGGTCAAGAAAGGAGCACCCTTCCGCACCGCTCACGATATCGTCGCCCGGCTGGTGAGCTATGCCACGGAAAAGGGTAAATCATTCGGTGAACTCAAGCTCACCGAGTATAAGAAGTTTTCTCCCCTATTTGGCGATGATGTCCGCTCAATCACCGTGGAGTCATCGCTGGCGGCCAGAGATAATACCGGCGGGACGGCGCCGAAACAGGTGAAAAAAGCACTGGCTAAAGCGAAGAAGATAGTGAATTTATGAAAAAGAGTAGCTAAAAATGGTAAATGCTGGTTCTCTGTCAAATAAGCAAAAACTTGACATTGTCTTACAAAGGAATACCTTCTTCTTTAGGAGTCCTGATTTTGAAGAACAGGGAGAGGCTCGTATTAGTTCTATCACAAACTTACTACTTTTCTTACAACAAGAACTCGCCTCGAAGAAATCTCTTGGAGATAAGAAGAAGATTGTAGTGAATCTTTTACTGGATAAGCCCGATGGGTTATCGGCGGTCCTAGCACTAACATCAATTTCTGAAGAATTCTTATTACGATTGATTACTTTTTCGAGAACTATCCAGAACAAAGAGCTGAATAAGCTAGTGAAGATGGAAAGTTTTTCAAAATTTTCATTAGATAAGGAGATTGGCAAACCGAGCTTGTTTAGGCTTGTAAAAACCGATATAAATACTACGGAGAGCATTGTTAATCTACTTTTTGAAGGTTATTCTGTTCCCGTTCTTCAGAAATACCTTCCATTGCCTGAACTTAAAAAGCTAAATTTTAGCAAGCTGGAATTTACAACGGAAAGCCTTATAGATACCATTGTTAGACAATCTAAAAGAGGGTCATATACAGCACAGAATAAGAATGATCCTGCTCTTACAATCGAGCAACTGCTAGATACAAACAAAATACCTTACGCTGCCAAGATAAAATTGGCTGGCATTAGCAGAACAATGGATTTCGTCATACCTGCTAAGTCAGCACCAAAAATTCTTATTGAATGTTCTTTCCAAGTAACAACATCGTCCTCAATGGGAGATAAAGCCAAGACTGAAATCCAAGTTAGTAGCGACATCAAGAGGCATTATTCAAACACTGCTTTTATTGGTTTTATTGATGGCGCCGGGTGGTATGTCAGAAAGAAAGATTTAGAAAGATTAGTTGCTGCTTTTGACAATGTTTTTACCTTTAAAGAGACGGAACTCACTCGGTTTCTGGATTTCGTGAAATCTGTACTTTAATTCATTGGGGGCTAAAATGGTAAACCTACTCTCCGAATATGTTAATCCGATAGTAAGGGGAGATGCTTTAGAAATAATGAGGCAAATCCCAGACGATAGTATAGATGCAACTTTTGCAGACCCTCCCTTCAATCTAAAAAAGAATTACGAAAGATATGAGGATGAAAAGGAAACACGAGAATATTTAGATTGGTGTAAAGAATGGCTCAACGAAATGGTTCGCATTACGAAACCGACCGGTTCTATTTTTGTTCACAATATCCCAAAGTGGCTTACTTACTACTCTTGCTATTTGAATGAGATTGCATATTTCAAGCACTGGATAGCGTGGGATGCTATGGGTGCACCTTTAGGTAAGACCATTCTGCCTAACCACTACGGTATTCTCTGGTATGTTAAGTCACAAAATTTCAAGTTCTATGATATTAGAGCACCTCATCGTTATTGTAGAGAGTGTAATGCTTTACTCAAGGATTATGGCGGAAAGAAACATCTCATTCACCCATTTGGCACCTTGGTTAGTGATGTTTGGACAGATATATACAGGATTAGGCACTCCAAAAGGCGTGA
>JACQRL010000060.1 GCA_016206485.1 Planctomycetota bacterium
AAGCCGGCAATAACATCGCTGCCAGAATACCGATGATAGCAATCACGACCAAAAGTTCTATGAGCGTAAAACCGCTTCTCTTAATCTCAATCTTCATATTTTTTTATCCTTTTAAACCTATCAAGATAATCTTTCAGGACTTTTCCTTCCTGGGCATATCTTCTTACAATTGCATCTTCAACTTCTTCTTTAACCAGACTTAACGATAACAATTGCCTTGTTTTTAAGGAAAGTTCTTTAATATCAATGAGAAGGTTTTCTATCAGATTGATACATTCATCCAATTCCTTATCAGGGGGCTGTTTTGTTTTGAGTAAGTCCTCACACTTACTAAAACACGAGACTTGAGAAGCCTTATGTTCTGTAGTCTTAGCAGCAAGTTGAATATGCCTCAGGCTCAATTTGTTAAATTTAGATTTATCTATCAATCCCGAAATTGACTCGGCTGACTGCGATGCCTCTAAACCAAGTTTTGGCAATGAAGTAAGTATTTTCATCTTATTCGGGGTATCTTCAAATGCCTTTATCTCATCTTTCAGAATCGGATACGTTTCCAGATAAAGGTCAGCCTTGGTATATGGTAAATAATTAACTGGATTAGTATCTCTGCCTTCCCCAATAGTCTGCTCCGTATAACGATAATCCGGGGATATGCCAATTTTACGCATAATATCAAAAGGAGATTTATCATCTATTCCCCAGTAATTTCTAACAAACTTTCCCTCAAAGTCAGTTAATCTAATCTGGTCCCCTGACCAGGAGAACTCAGCCGAACATATGTGTCCCGGCCACGTCATTTCCCATGGAACACGATGTAGAACCCAATTAGTGTTAATAACGCCAAATGCCTTGTTTCCAGCAGATGCTTTACAGAATTCACTTATATTGAGAAGATGAAGAGTATATCGCGGACAGATGTAATTATCGCCATAACATTGAATACTGGGAGATGTAATGGTTTTAAAACCAATATCCTGATAATATCTTAGATATGGAAAGCCATTGAATCTTTCTGGAAAAGCCCCATTTCCTGGGTCCCAATATTTTTTAAACTTCCTGTAAATGTCCATGGGAATCTTTTTAATAGTCTGCTTATTAATCGTCCCTTTAAATTCACTGGCTGAACTGCCTAAAATAACCCAATCAACTTTTTTGCTATCAGACCAATAATCCCAGTATAAAACGACAATGTCTCCGGGTATTCTTTTTATATCCTGAGGCGGGTCGTTAACAAACATATCTCCCCAAATCATAGGTGTTTTCCCGGATTTGCGAACATAATAACATGCTTTGAGAATATAATCAAGATAAAGATTAGAACGTCCTTCTTTCCGGACTTTTTCCTTGCATCTGGGACAGACTCCAATATGATGCAATTCATCACCGCCAATGTGAAAATAGTCAGAGTCTCTATGATAACTCACCATCTCATCATAAAGTTCTGTAAAAAGTTCAAAAGTCCCTGGATTAAGAGGGCATGCCTGATAAATTGAATCAGGTTTTTCTCTTAGATGGGCATACTCCTTATGCCTGAGGATATATCCTATCCAGTTAATAGAATGAAGCACGGGAATTACTTTTATATATCTGTCTTTACAGTAATCAATAAGACCTTTTACTTCTTTTTCAGAAAGTGCAAGACGCGAATTAAGGATAGGATGGCTTTTGAATGGAAACTTGTTTTCGTATTCAAGTAAAAGACAATTTATTTTATATTGGCTAAGGGTATCAATAGTCTTAAGAAGATAATTAAATTTCGGCATCTGGTATTTAAGGTCAATGTGAATACCTCGCAGAGGAAGACTCGGCCAATCCCTAATTTCAATACATGGAATATGGTTTTTCTCTTTAGTCTGATTAATAACCTGACGTAAAGTCTGAATCCCGTAGAAAATCCCTGTCCCACTGGCTGATTCAATAATAATACAGTTCTCCCGAATTTCAAGAAGATACGCTTTTTCTGACTCATTGTCTTCCATGGGTCTTAAATTTATGTATATTCCGTCTCTATCAGATTTATGACAGGATTTGGTTTCTAATTTAATATCGTTTTCTTTTCCTAATATTTCCCTCAGTAAATCTGCCAAATGATAAGGTCTTTGCTCTAATGACTTATTGCCGTTAGAGCAGAAGACAATAGTCTTCGCCTTACGAATATCAAAGTACCCATGCTTAGGTACCAACCTCTTAGGTTCTGGAATCAGACAGAGTTTTCTCATCTCAACAAACCTCTTTTTGACAAACACTATGTGATTCTAACACGCCATAATAATAGTGAAGGAACGCCCACCAAATATTGAGCGGGCGTTCCTATAACTTCCTCCATGAATTATATCACGGGGAAAAGAATACTAAGGATTTCTACTCCTTGAAATCTCCAGCCAGTTGGTGCCGTCGTAAATCAGCACCATAGTATCATTGGCCGTTGAGGTAAAGGCTGCAGATAGCTTTAGGGTATTCCCAGATAGAGTCGTGTTGGCGTTCGTGAAACCGAGCGTGATCTTTTGCCCTACTACCCCATCGTCAAACGCACTGATGGTAGTCGCCCCAGAGTTATCTACCTTAAAAATATTTCCCCCTAAGACTGACGGAGTTTCATCTCCGCTGGTAAAATTAATTATTGGCAGGACGAACGCTTCGGCATCAGTGTATGGTTTGGGCATATATGCAGGGACATTTTCTCCCTCAACCAGACTTATTCCGTCAAAATAGCTCCCTACAGTGGGGCTGTTTGCTATAATATCTACCCGAACCACAGTGGCAGATGTGGAAACTTTGTGCTTTGCAAAAACATACTCCCAAGTATTCACCAGGGTATTGAATCCGCTCGATGGTGGGTTTGCTCCATCTACGATTCTGATGCTTGCACCGGCTACAATATCGCTCCGTACCCATCCTCCAGCCGTTACCCACCGCTCTCCTGATTTTAAGTAGTCTTTCAGGTAGGTGGGAAGTAGGTTACTCGCCCCTTCCACTCCAGTCAACTTAGCAGAAGTCGAACCAATCTTGAATATATTGGTCTCTTTTGTTCCTAAATCCCAATTCAGCGGCAGCGAACCGTTCCAATATTCAAAGCTCCCATTGCGTAGCAGGTTTTGAAAACCCTGGGTTTTTCCGGCATAAATTCCTCGGCCCAGAAAAATAGTGTCATTTGGCCTAAATGGGTCTAACCCAATAGCAACAGTTGCTGAATTAGCAATACTACTACCATCCGTGTAGTCTAATGCAAT
>JACQRL010000072.1 GCA_016206485.1 Planctomycetota bacterium
AAAACAGAGTCAAAAACAACAGAAAATTTGATGGGTGGAGTGGGGATGTGCTAAACTAAAACAGCATGGGGGTCCGGATTAGTGGGATTCAGGGGGGTCCGGTTACCTGGGACGCGACATAGAACGTTCATTTTCGAGCACCCAACTCAATTAATAAGGTGCGTATTGCATCGGCGTTGACATCAGTACCGTTATGTTTCTTTGAAGCAGATGTAATGAAGTCGGGTGGATACATTTTAATTCCCGAGTATCTTATTCCTATTCTGAAAAATAAAATCCATTATATTTTTAATTCCAATTACATAACCTAAACCAGCATTATGATATGGACCCGTTGAGAATTCTCCTACATAATCACTCCGAAACGCTTTCGCAATTCCAACCAAGTACGGCGCTATTGTATTATCTTCCTTTGCAGCGCCAAAAACAAAAACAGGGGATCCGCTATTACCATGACTTACCATTGCATCAATAAAAAAATCTCCAGACGCAAGCTCTCTTGCTACAATTCCGCTTCGGGCAACCGGGTCTCTTTGCCATTGACCTATTCTCAAAGGGAACCCAAGGAAGGTTGTCTGTTTACCCACTTTTGTCATACTGGCATCCCCAATATTAATATCGGTCAAGTTAAAATTGATGCCAACATTTAGTAAGGCGTCTGTTTTCCTTGTTCGATTTGTGGATGAGTAGATCAGTTCATCAACTTTATATTTATCAAAGAGCTCTCTCAAATCTGGACTACTGGAATCTGGCTGGCTTTTTAAAAAATAATTGATCTTTTCAAGTTCAGATTTCAATTCTTTATAAACTGAATTCATTGTAATAGCCGCGAGATCTAGTGTCGTAGACGTCGCAACAACATTGCCCCATACAAATTCGACCTTATCTTCCTCGTCACCGCCGATTCCTATTAAACAAACACTTGAGTTACCTACGATATGTTGGTTGGTAACAATCACTGTCCTGCTAGATTCATTTATTGCCACTCCTGTTCCTGACTTATAACCATTCCCGGGAACAAAAATCAAGACAACACATTTCTTAAGACTTATTATTTGTTCCACATACACGTCTTGTTGCTGAATTGTAATTTTGTTTGTCGGTATGACAAGGCTGTATAGATATGCTTCGGAACCGGCAAGCAAAAGAATAGTTGCAGATAAGATTGTTCCAAATTTATGATAATTCTTTATCATTCGCTTGTGCTCTCCCTTGATTTGCTGTTTTTGATTATGTATTGAACCCTTCTATCCTTATTGGACACTGTGGTTGTTTCAATTTTTCCTCCTTTATGCAAAATACGAAGCCAATATAAGACAGCAGGGACGCTTAGTCGCGTAAGATCTACTATTTTCTTTCTTGTTACAGGTTGGTGCCGACTTATAAGCTGAACAATTTCTTCTCGGCGATTCATCCTTTTATAGGGTCCTGCAATCTTTCTTGCCTGTTTTTCTGCGACGGTGTAATACGTCCAACGACGAGTGCCATGCTTAGAAATAACTTTATGTAAAACCAGTTCATTTAGTTCCCTCAAAGCAAGTCTTGAATCACAATCATTCATTCTACAGTACTGGGAATTATTAATACTTTCGTTATGGCTCATATAGGCTAGAGCAAAGCGCTGTCTTGCAGATAGATCTAAGCTTGAATATTGTTCAAGCCAAGTAAGCGTTTCTTTATCAAATAGAGCATGGTTAAAACAAGTGACCTTGAATTGATTACGTAAATCATTAAACTGAGGCGGTTCCATCCCCGACTTCAATAGTGATGCAATCATTGTTGGGATACCGGTACCCCTGTTTTCACATAGCATGCGCTTCTCGCTGGGCACGGGCACGTCCTCAAGAAGTTTCATTAAATAAGAATTTCTGGAAGCTTGTAAGCCCTGCTCACCCAACCTTTCTTCTGTTACCGGACCAAATAGACCGCCAGGATTTGTAACTTCTATTCGATCTGGAAAGAGTTTGATTTGGACTGCGGTCCCACGTGCAAGTGGGGCATAATCTCGATGCCCCACTGAATTGATCAAGGCCTCCCGCAAAAAGACCTCGGGATACTCCAAAATATCTTGGCGAAAAAGTCCTGATACATAGGTTCGTTTCTGTAAATTCTTTTTGATTGCGTTTAATGCTTCGGGGATAGCCCGAATCAATGGACCTTCGATTTTTACATTATCGAGAAGTCTTGCGCCTTGTTCTCCAAGTTCGCCGGCTGTTTTTGCTGGATATACAAGAACATGAATTACAAGACCTGGAAGGAATTTTTGTGGATAATCGCCCAGACAAAGTATACCTCCGAGTGTTAAACATTCTCTCTCATCACAATCCGTAAGAATTCTGTAGGTGCGTAAAATCTTTTTTTCATCCCAGTCCTGCGCTTTAGATTGTCCACTTCTCACCTGTTCAAAGAA
>JACQRL010000075.1 GCA_016206485.1 Planctomycetota bacterium
CAGTATATCTATCATTATTTATATCCCCTGATTGACGATTGATATTATTTAGTTCGAGTGTTTCATTAAATATACCGCTGATAAGCAAGGTGTCGCCTCCCGATCTGTTAAGGAGACTCACGCCTTTTTTCAGGGTTTTTACAGGCGATTCAGTAGATCTGCCGTCACTGTCATCACTGCCTTTGTCGCTGTCAACATAATAAATATTTTGCGGCGAATCCACGGCCTGAACCCTTAAACCTGACCAGCAGATCAAAAACACAAATGAGAATAAAACCACTTCTGCCACATATCTAATATTCCTAATTCCATATCCCATCTGCTTATTCCTAACTTCCGTCTGATTTCAACGACTTTCTAGTCATAATAAATCTGTTAAACAACTCCTATTTATTTCGTCATCGCTCCGTCACGCCTGTAAAAATTAAATTTGGTCGGACCGGGCAGCCCCCACTGCGAAAAAGTAAAATAAAACATCTCAAATCTGTATCCTCCGAAACTGTTTTGATCAGGTATTATTAAAACACAGGGAGCTACATCAAAATGATCTTCTGTTCCATTTGGTTGTGATTTGAATAATGGATTGTTTGGATTCTTCGTCCAGTTAAGACCATCGGTACTGTAGGCGTGACCTATCCAACCTATGCCGGGACTTCCTCCGTGATAAAATAAATGGTATCCTCCTGTTATAGGATCAATAATCACGCTGGAACCCGAAACAGTTTGGTCCCATGCTCCGGAAGAGCCTCCGATAAAAACAGGTGGACCATTCCGCACCCAGGTTTTCCCATCCTTAGATTTTGCAAAACCAGTCCTCCAGAGCAATGCACGCTCTCCGGTATGAGGGTTGATATCAATACCATTTACTGAATACCAAAGAAAATACTCGCCGGTTTTACTGTTAAACAAAACGCTCGGTTCGACTATACCTCCCTGCAGTGTTTTATACAGATCCACCGAATTGCCTTCAGGACTTTTCACAAATAATTTCTCCCAGACATTTGCCTTATCATAAGTAAAAATAGGGGTATTTGTGTCCTTTACCCATGTTATCCCATCATCAGATTCATATCTTCTTAAACCACCATAGAATATGTGTGGCATTCTATACCACTGCTCTGCAATCCATGCAGTAAATTTTCCTGTAATGGGATCATTTATTATATTGATCGTTTCGAGCCCCTTGTCGACCCCGTCAATGCTCGGCTTTATCACGATATCGAGATCCGGGTCAGGATTAACAGGATCTTTCCACATAGTCCACTTGAATCCATCCTGACTTGTTCCATAAGCTATCCCCAATGTTCTTAACGGATATCCTTTAGGCGCTTTGCCGGTATAGCAGGTAATCCACATTTTATATAACTTCGCTGACTGATCATAAATGACCATTGGATCCGTAGCAAATTGATTCGGATGAATCAATGTTCCATCTGTTCTTAAAAGTTTTGTGCGCGGACCGAATTGTATAGACATCGGATCCCATGTTGTTGGGGTCAAACCTCCCCCACTGCCCCCCGAACCGCCTCCTCCCGGATTTGGCGGGGCGCCGGAAGTTCCCCCATTCGGACCGGGAACAGGATTGTTGTTACCAGCAGAAGTAGTCGTACCATCTGAAGAATCAGATCCGCCTCCTCCTTTCTTACTGCAGGCAAAACCTGTGAAAGCAAGTAACGACACCAAAACCCAGCCGATAAACTGATAATCTTTTTTCATTGGCAATCTGCTGTAGTCAAAATTAAACTCTCCGGAAATATATCAGGAGGAGTTGAAATCGTTCCGTGCCACATGAAAAGTTTATTATTCAGAAAGATTACAGTCGCGGCTTCATCTGCCCAGTCAACCTTGTCATTTTTCTGAGGTTGAGGCTGAAATATCGGCTGGTTCAGTTGATCCCTGTTCCAAACCGTCCCCAAAACGCTGTACGCATGTCCGATGCGGCTTCTGCCCTCATCAATTTTCTGACCGGTGTAAAACATTTGATATCCCGTGCCGGAAAGATCTTTCATCACATGAGGTTTTCCAACGTAGTAATCGTCCCAATCTCCTGTCGTCGAAGAAGGTGAAAAAACCGGTTATTGATCGTGATTCCAGGTTATTCCATCTGTAGATGTTGCCCTGCCAAGTCTATAGCCTGCCACATCACTCAGTTTACCTCGCGCTCCATACCACATGGTGTATCCGCCGGAATCGAGTATTACAAAAGGGTCGCTTACACCGCCTGTCTTGTCTCCTGCCTGATTGACAAAAGGTGTCTCCCAGTCATACACAGACTGAAAAACAAGACCATCTCCATTATGCTTTGTCCATGCAATACCGTCAGAAGACGTTGCAAGCCCTATGTAATAAATCTGTGTGTTGATTCGAATACCCTGCTGTCCGGTATAATACATTTGATATGTCCCATCGCTTTTTTGAACAACACAAGGTGATTTAACTCCCCCTTTATCCCAGCCGTTCGGATCAGGATTAAGAACAAGATCTATGACAAGATCCTGTTTTGTCGGGTCCGAATCCTGCCAGACGCTCCAGGTTATGCCGTCAACGCTGTCCGCATAAGCGATGCCAATATCGTTAAACTCATTCATGCTCTCGAACCACATTTTGTATTTAGCAAGAGCCGAATCATATATGACACAGGGATCTGATACATAATCTACCATCTGAAGATTTACTCCTGCAGAAGTTTTTATCGGATTATTCAGATCGCGTGTCCAGGGTCCGCTAAAATTACAGGTTACACCACTGAAAACAAAATTAACAGTCGAACCGTGACCGGAAACAGGTAATATTTGAATGATTACCAGACACAATAAAAATACGATTGCTCCTGCTGATATTCTTTTTCTCATCCATAATTATTTAGTAAATTTTCAACAGAAGGTTAGCGCAGGCTTGAAATCTGTCAGAATTATTTATTTGTTCTCATCGAAAAAATAAATGCAAATATAAATGCCGTGAAAATCGGCATAAAAAACAGAAATAATTTTGCGCCGATAAAGAAATTTGTCAGTCCGGATTTGACAATGACTCCGGACAGTGACGGAGAGATAGATTCATACGACCTGACTGCTGTTTTTGCAGCAACATTACTGTTCAAGTAATTATTCCTTACAGTTTTTAAGTTAACAACTGTCTGACTGCCGGTATCTCCCGAAACCGCGGTTGCGACAAAGCACATTGGATTTGCTTTTCTTTTGGGAGATGGAGGTGGAAATGGTGTGGGTGGGTTTGGAGGAGAGGGAGGATCAGGGAAATATCTCGGCGGCGGTGGCGGTATGGGTGAAGGAGAAGGAGGAATAGGCGACGGAGATCCGGAAGGGATTGTCACACTGACAAGATTCGAATATCCGGATTTTCCATTACTATTAGCTGCCCTTACTCTATAGGTGTATGCCCCGCCGGGAACGATCTGATTATCACCGCAATAAGAAGCTGTAACAGATTGTAAAAATGAAAAGACCGGATTCTGGCTGGTGTCATCTCTCTTTTCAATCTCATAACTGGTTGCGCCTGTAGAGTCATCCCAATCTAACACTACTGCTCCGACACTAACGTCAAAAAAAGCAATCAAGTTTGCCGGGGCAGGAATGGAAGCTCCTGGTCCTCCATCTACATAAATTTGTAATTCTTTAGTAAATCCTGAATAAAATGATCCGGCTAAAAGAGATTTGTATGTCCTAAGTTTATACACATAAGTTTTGTTAGCAGTCAGAGATTTATCTACATACGTTGTTTCATTATTTGAAAGAACTGCTATAGGATTAGCGGTATTATCGTTTCTCCACACCTCTACTCCATCTTCATCAAATGAATTCACAAATTTTGTGTCATTAGTATCTGTCCAGTTAAGCGTCACATCAGAATTGTTCTTTGAGAGACTAAAACCAATCGGAGCAGTCAGGCTTTCATTTCTGACTGTATCATCAACTGTCACCGATATTATTTTTGACTTTGTAGTTGATCCAGTATAGTGTTTGTATACCATCCGTATCTGGTATGTAACTGCATCGTTCCTGCCTGCAGTATCATCATATTGATAAAGCTCTTCTCCTGAGCCGGCCTTGATAGTAGCCAAAGGAGTAGAACTTCCATTCTTATAGATTTCAACCTCAGTTGGAGGTAATAAGGAAATGGGAGAAATATTCGGGTTAAACGTTAAAAGCACTGAACTGTTTTTCCAGTCATGTGCCCTCAAATCAACAGGTTCATTAAGCGAACATACCTGGACATCTCTATAATTATTGGACATCTCTGATTCTGAGGATCCGGGTGGATCAGTCATAACAAATGCTTCATATCTGTCACATTGCCCTGAGGCAGGAATATTCGTATCTGTAACATCCAAAGTAGACTGTCCGTTCGTCAACCCACCAGTTAGAAATGAATAGTTCTGCGCGCCTGCAGGTCTTCTAAATAATTTATAGTAAGTGGCAATCTTACTATCGATTGTAAGCGTATGCTTGATCGTATTTGTGCTTAAATCAAGAGATGATTTCAACTGAGGCGGCGCCGGTTTAAGTTTTGGTACGCATTGATTGGTAAAAATTAATGCTTCAGCTGAACCGGAACTACTTTCACTCGCTATAATTAAATCCTCCCTAGAAAGCGGGGATCCACTTCCATATGCGGCAGGAGAAACAGGTGTAGTAACAATTGTGTAGCTTTTAACACCGCTATGTGCCTTTGCGCCACAAACGTTAGGATTGTTGTTATTTAAATTGTCAAGCTGCTGCACATACAAATCATCATTAGCATCTTTCCACGCAACATACACAGTCTTGAAACTAAAGTCTACTATCACACTTGATACTGACGGCATTTGAACAGGTCCGGAAATAGTTATACCACTACCGGAATTATCTGTCCAAATATGCGCGCCGCTTCGATCTTGTTTGAATACAACTACATTTTGCGTCTCAGTTATTCCTGAGACATATATACTACTGACAGACAAATCAGTTGTGACAGAAAATTGAACTATCTTATCTGAAACATCAACAAAAGATTCATTATTAATGGCTCCTCTGACAACATCAATTATCTTCCAATGTACATCTCCATCCCTTGCGGAACCATTCTGTTCAAGACCTGCAACAACAAATTCACTTCCATTACATGTAAGTATACTCTTCGATGTCAAAACCTGATCACCGGGCCCGCCAAATACCATAATACCATTGCTGAAATTATTATGAGCCAAACTTAGCCCGCTGCCGTCACTGTTAATCCGAATTGCCGAACAGTATATATCGATATTGGTTCCTATACGTTCCCAAGTCAAAGCTGAATAATACCTCGGAGTCGTTCCTGACAGATCCAAAAAATCATTCGATACAATTGCCCCTATGCGGTCTCCAGTTATTTTGGTTAACTCCAGAGGAGATGAAACAGCTCCGGAATTATCAATAGAAACAACCTCGATGACCGTACTAGTTGCACTTATACCTACATAAGAAACGACAACTGAAACGCTACCTTCTTCACCATCTTCTCCAAAGGAAGGTCCATTTGTTTTCTCTAAAGGATCTGTTCCATCCAATTCTCCCAAAAACGGGATATTCGGTTTTTTATAAATCATCCCGGTTTTACTTATGGTCGTGGTAAATATATTGCCCGTAAGCTGCCCATCAAATCGGTTTATTAGTATGTCTGATCCGCCATTAGTCTTTACCCCAACGGCGGCAAATGCGAGATCTCCAGATTGTATATCTATAGCCAGAGAGGCTGCGGTGATAGTTGAATAAGTACCGGATGTATTATCAAAAACTGTCACATGACCGGATGATGGAACAAGAGTCGAGTCAGACGAAATTCTCCTAGCTACAACTTTTGTATCGCTTTCATTTGCAAATACAATTGCGCCGCCCGCCGCATCGCCTACAGTCAATACTGATCCGGTATTTACAGTGCTGATAACCTTAACAACATCGGACCACTCATTGACAGCCACAGAAATCTGAATTACCAGCACAGAAAGTAGAAAAACGCGAAAAAAACAATCTCCCTTTAACTTCATAGCAGGTTATTACTTCTATTAGGAAAAAATAGTAATACGGCCACTGGATTGCAATCGCATCGGGATCTCTGATAAGGCTGGAGAATTTGTTATCTTATATTAAGAAACAAAGAATAATGGAAGACTTCAAATCGCTTAACAAAAAATCTGTTTGAATTAACTAACTTTCCTTGCTAAAGAGGCGAGAAATAGAAAATAGCGCGCAAATTGAGAGCAAAATATATATGACCAAGGTTTTAAAGCCTGAATATGTTACAGTTTAATTGCCATGCGCTACAGGCGAAATCCGTAGCGCAAGACTATGATTCCTCTGTTATGCCAAGAATGTCTGTTCTTCAGTAAAAGTATCGTTAGCCTGGTTCCATTTGTTATGTTTTAACAGAAAGTCCTTTGTCCCGGGCGTAACTAAACTCAATATTTTGTCCTTAACATCCCATTTTGAGTTGTTATAAAGATAACTCTTGTCATGGTCTGACAATTGTGCAAATAAATCATGTTTGTCAGCATCGGAGAGTTTTGCAAAAATAGTAGCTTGTTGATCAATGGGACGACTTGCGAAATCTTTTGCGTTAAGATCATCAAGTTTCTTGTGCCCATTTGGCAAGTCTCTTTTTACTGATTTGACCTGACTTACGGGATTAGATACAGACACCGATGGAAAGCTTACAGGATTCATGATACCTCCCTTTAAATTAAGCTGTCCAGATGTCTGATTAATCATCGGACAAAATCCGCAGAAACTTTACATCTTTGTAACATCCAGCATTCGCCTTCAGATGAACATCTGTCACTAAGGTCACCCCGGCAGCCTGAGCAAATCTGACCAGAAAATACACCTGCTCACATAACGCTTCACCTTTTTTTTTATACTAATTTATGCAATAACAAATATTATCCTGTTGAATGAAAAAGCTTGTCTTTTCACAGCATGCGCTTGACCAAATAAGCGATAGAGGAACATCTGAAAAAGAAATTACAAAAGCTATACGATCCGGTGAAAAAACAGAGGCTAGGAAAGGAAGGTTTGCATTCCGCAAAAATTTTATCTATAATTCTGAGTGGAAAGGTAAATATTATACTACTAAGCAGGTAATGCCTGTTGTAGTAGAAGAAGAAGGCGCTTATATTGTCGTTACAGTATACGTATTCTTTTTTGGAGGTACTAAATGAAAATAAAATATGATCCCAGTGTAGATGCAGCATATATCTCATTCAAAAAGAACGGGACTGACGTAACAACTATACGTATTACAGAGGACATTGCCGTTGATTTTGGTCCTGATGAAGAAATCGTCGGCATTGAAATATTAGATGCTTCAAAACACCTTGACATCACTAAAGACCATCCAAAAGTTAAACTGGAAAATATTACTCCTGCTTAAACCCTGCATTACACTCGCTCACCGCAGCCTGAGCAGATCTGACCAGGTTTAAAACTTTATTACCACGATCTGCGATCAACGTTATACGATTTAGTTAGGGGCCATGAGCAGACATCTGGATTATTACTTTTTAGCTCACAGCCCTTTATGTCACTATAAAGCGTTATAATATTGTTCGTAGAATAAGCGGAACAGGCTAGTTGTTTAATTTCTGAGTCCTGAATCCTTACTTCTGAATTCTGAGTCCTATATTCTGATTACTCTGTACTGATTATTGGTTTCCGAGCTTATCGAGCAGATACTTCATCTCATCCTCAACATCTGCAGGATCAAGAACAGATCTGGTCACTTCTTCCCTTAGAATTGAGGCAAGAAGATCTCTTGACTGAGAAAGATAAAATTTAACATTACTTTCAGTTGTCTTTAATTTCTCTGCGATTTCTTTTCTCGACTTGGTTTCAACTCCATCACCTTCATGAAACAATTCAAAAGCCGTGAAGTAATCCTGCTTCCCGGATTCTTCAAGTTTCTTTCTTAAAATACTTAACGCCTTCGATAGGACGGTCTTGGCCCAGGCTAGATCAAATGAGTCCGCAGGATTTGTATTACCTGTCCCCTCAAATAACTCTTCGCATACATCGCTTATGCTGATCTGCGCAGCATCGCCTTTTCTTTTAAAGGCGGACTCTCTTCTTTTATTATCAGTCAAAAAATAATTAAGCGACGCCTTCACATATGATCTGAACCTTCCTTTTTCAGGGTTGAAATTACTCAAAAAATCAGTCTCCAAAAAAATCGTGAAAAACTGCTGGGTAAGCTCTTTAGCGTCATCATTGCTTTTGTTCCATTTATACCGGATGTAAGCGTATACCGGTTTCCAATACATAAAAATTAGAGAATCCAAATTCTCTTTGTAATCTTTTTTCGATTTATCTGATGAATGGACAACAATTTTCCAGATCGTCTCAGGAAACGCATTATTTTGTCCGCCAATCGTTGTATACCCGCCTTTCATAATAGAATAATATTATAAAACCGGCTGGACGTAAAAACAACGTAACATTATGGTGTTATGACGATCAGAAAAACAATAGTCTTACTTCTTTTCCTTAAGTTTTTTGAGCTCTTCCAGTAATTGGATCTGTTTCTTTTGTATCTTATAGTTAAGGACTTTTGCCACATCTTCAGAGTTCCTTATTATTCTTGGAGTTATGAATATAAGCAGATACTCATTAATTTTCGTGTCAGACCTTAATTTAAATGCATATCCGATGATTGGGATATCTTTCAAAAATGGCAGACCTTTGTCTTCAAGTGATACTTTGTTGACAACTAAACCTCCGATAACCGCAGTTTGACCATCTTCAACAACTAATGTTGTCATAAGAGCAGTTTCTCCAAGTCTCGGCAGTAAAAGTTCAAGAGTGCTTCCAAATGCCTGGAGTTTAAACCTTTCAAAACCGGGCTGCTGAGGATCTGATCCTGTAAGTACTACGTTCTTCGGTATTATTGTAAGATGGACTTTGCCCTCTTCAGACAAAACTCTAGGCATGACAAGCAGCTGGAATCCGATCTGAACCGGAGACTTACTTCCTTCAACAAGAGTAGCCTGTGGAGGCGAACCCGGCTGGACAATGATGTTAGCAACTGCATAAGGAACCTGTTCCCCGACAAAAATTGTGGCTTCGCTTCCATCTATAACATTAATGTTAGGTCTCTGTTCCAACTTGCTGTAAGTATCCTTTTTAAACGCCCTTAAAACAGCTCTGGTTTCATAATCTGTAAAAAAGATATGATTTGATGGAAGCTGCTGGCTGTTTATTCCGAATGGAAATTTTGATCTGAGAGCTGATTTAAGACTGCTGCTTTCATCAGTAATTAAAGGAAATGTCCTGTTTGTTATTTCCAATCCTGGATTTGAAGTCGCGCTTCCGAAATAATCCATACCGAATGTCAGCAGATCTTCATTTCTGGTCGTGACAAAAGTCACATCGAGCGCAACCTGAAGCGGTTCAACATCAAGCCGCTTGATCATTTTATCAAGACTGTCCAGAACCGGTTTTATGTCTTTTACAACAAGGGTATTAGTCTGAGTGTCATAGCTGTAAGAACCAATCGACCTGTTTTGCGCATCTTTAGAAAGCATTACCTCGATGAGCCTTAAAAAAGCAAATTGTTTTAGAATTTCTTCATACCCGCCTGCAACTTCCACTTCTTTGGATTTTATATATGGATCCTCAACTTTTTTGGGTCTGTATGGACGAGGCGGCTGTATATATTTCAATCCAAACACCCTTGTCTCAAGCTGTTGATACAATTCTTCGGCAGTAACAATACGAATAATATCATATTTTTCTTTTACGGTAGCATAGCCCAGTGTTTTAGTAATTGCCTGTAAAACTGAATACCATGGAACATTTGTCATCGTGAGCGATACTGTTCCGGTAATCTTCGGAGACGGGATGATGCTGGCTCCGGAAATCTTTGCAAGTGTTTCAAATACTGTTTTGATATCTGAATCTCTATAACTGATTGCTTCCAAAATTGCAGGCCTCTCAATAACAATAACATTCGCAGTCTCCTCAACAACAGTAAGAGTTGCAAGCTCCAGGAAATGCTCCCATGCTTCTTTAAACGGGACCTCTTCCACTTCAAATTTGTCAATTACGAAATCTTCAGGCACTCTGTCGAGTTTTGCTATGATGTTTATCTGAATCTGCTTTCTGAACTCCTGAATAATATCTTCTACCTTCGCGTTTGTTTTTTTAATTGTGACCCTTATTTCATCTTTTTTTAATCTCTGCTCCAACTGCTTGATCTGTTCATCAATCGCCTTGTCATCACCACTTGCCTGAAACAAAAGCCCGAAAAATACTATTAACTTCATTTTAACACCTCGAATTTTCTTGTAGCTCCCTGATAATCTATTTCGACAAAAAATCTGCTTACCTTTTTAATTGAAACCTGAAGACCGCCGATACTCACCTCTTCACCCTCAGATATCGCCTCTCCGTTAATGACACACACTCCTTTACTTGACGCCGTCCTGTCCCCTGCCTGAACTATAATTCCTGATATATTAAGTGAAATTGCCCTAAGTTTTAAATATGCCAAAAAGGTCCTTTTTCTTGTCTCGGCGTCATTGCCTATTTCTGTTAATCTGGCAAGTATATCGCGATCTTTAACTAATTTTGTATTAGTAAGCATATTCTGCAGATTCATATAATAAGTATTGGCAGAAATCTCATCTTCACTTGTAATGGCATCCAAAAAGAGATTATACAGAGATTCGCAGTTAAGAAGTATCGACTGTTCAAATGGGATCACTTTTAAACTTTCATCAATAAGTTCCTGTATTCTCTTCGCATATCCAACATACGAAATATCATCTTTTGCTATTTCACCGATATAAGTGAGCTTATCCCTGGCCAGCTTTTGAAATTCATTGTATTTCCTGATCCTCAGTTCCTCATCCTCTTCCTGCTTAAGATCATCCAGCATATCAGATAACCTTTTAACCTGGGCTTCAAGCTCATCATGGTACATTTTAACAGGGCTGTAGGGAACCTCCTGTGAGGTCACAGGATCTTTGAGCAATACTGGAATATACACTGGAATCGCTGTATACACTGCATCAACTGCGTCACCTTTATCCTCTACAATCACCGTTCTGACCGTCATATTCTGACCAAACACAGCCAGCATTTCGAGCGGCCTGCCATATTTATCCAAAAAAAGCTGATATCTGCCCTGCTCAAAGCTGTACTGGAGCTCGAGAGTATCAACATACGTATTTATATAAGATCTTTTCTTCCAACCATAATTCACCAGACTAATCTGCGGAGGGTCATACAATGCGGCAGTATTCAAGACTGCATTCGCCAGAAGAAGTGACAAAGGAAAAGCATTAACATTCGTGCTTGATGTTTTATAAAGAACACCCTCCTGATATTTTATCAGCGCTGCAAGTGTATTATCAAAATATGGATCGTTAATATAGTCAATTGATCTTTCTGCCTTCTTAAGTCCATTATAAAAGAATTCGTACAGCTGATCTTCTCCATTGTAATCTACCCTGATTTCCTGAAAACCAAACCTGCAGTAAAATTGATACTTCATTACATCATAATCCTTAACTGTCGCCCTGACCGTACAAATTAAATCCTGGATAAAATCATAAACAGAATGTCTCGTAACTATTTCTAAAAGATAATCAAATCCTCCCTCAATAGGATTGATGACTATATGCATATATCCGCCCTGCTTGTCGTTTGCTAATATCTTGTAATGACTTTCAAGCTTTGTCTTTATAGGAAGCCACTCAAACTGCGACTCCAAAATAATTTTATATTCCTTATGATAAGTATAGAGCTGAACAATGCGTCCATACTCATCAACATTCATCGATCTGATATTCAAAGCAGGATCGTTCGATTCAACCTCAGCAAGCAAAGTGAGAGATGTCTTATCTTTGTTTGTGATTTTTTCTATTCCTCCATAAGTTATGGCGACCTCAACAAGACTGAGCTCTACATTTCGCGAAACGAATTGCGGAGTCAATAATAAAACATTATTAAGAGGACTGGCCGATAACTTTGCATTTTTTTGCGCGAGCATAAGTACTGCAAGATTAATATCAAATACGCCATCATACGCTCCCGGCAATGGGATTTCCTTTTTTCCTTCGCTGTTTGTAATGAGCACCAGACCAACTTCACTTTTGTAGTCAACTTTGTAGTGAGCCTGGTTTATATAGTAGTCTGCATCAAACGAAATGAGATTCCAATCAGCTGAAAGTTCTGCCTTTATTTTCTTCCTTATATTCCAGTTATTCATCCTGAGAAGATTGACCTCCTCATCCTTTGTAAATTTGATAATCTCTCCTTTTTCAGATTGTTCAGGCTGAACAAGTATGTGCTGATATCCTACATAGTCTCCATCACCAAAAATAATTCTGTGCCATGAATCAAGATTTGACGAAAGCTTTCTCAGCTGAAACTCATGCTCCTCTGATTTTGCTCCTTGTGTTATAGCGCTCTGCTGCAGTTGAATGAGAGCGCACAAAAGCATGACAGTAATAGATGCCCTCACAACATAATGTATTATATTACCCATTCTCTCCACAATCAATGTCATCAAACTTTACTTATATTATCGGTCTAAATTGAAGGATGTAGTCAGTATAACGTATATCACGATAATAATAGCATAGTACAAAACCTGATGGTCATAGATTTGGATGGGATTAACGGATCAAAAAAGTCAAAAAACAAGCAGCAAATGCCAACTAAACCGCAAATTACAAGACCAAAATTATAAAGTGCCCTTAGTGTTTCAGCACTACGTCATCAAACTCCTTAATCTGAGAAATCTGTGGAGGAAATCACGAAACGTCACATAATTCTAATATCATATGCCAGCTACGCAGATCGGGAATGTCTGGAAGAGTTCATTTGTGCTGGTCTTGCAAGACCTGATCAAAACCACTCGTCCACTTATACTAGTTTGTGAAAGCGAGCATATTGAAGATATTCTAAACACCTTAAATGCTTTTGAATTGAATACAGTCATTATATCAGACTCTGATATTGAGAGTTTTAAACTGAATGCGATGAAATCTAATTCAGAGTTTCAGAGCGACAGATTGTATCTTGTTTCGGAATCCGTTTTTATGAAAGAAATCGAAGTTGAACACAAAATAGATTCAGTAGATCTTGCTCAGGGACAGAAAATAAACATCGGGAAATTGACCGAGAACCTTATCGGGAATGGATTTGAAAGGATTACATTTATCGAAAAACGAAATCAATTCGCTTTGCGTGGATCGGTAATAGACATATTTGACATGTTTATGAAAAATCCGATCAGAATTGAAACCGCCTTTGACTCAATCGATTCTATAAGAGAGTTTTCGATCGAAACAAAGCTGTCTATAGACAGCATAAAAAGAACACAGATTATTATTCCTGACAGGACAAAGTCAACCCATCAAAACTTCTACAATCTTATCCCGAAACAAGCAACAGTAATTTTTATAAATTACGACAGACTGAAGTCTGATCTTGAATTAAAACCATTTAACTTCAACACAATACAACTATATGAGCAGCCAATCGAAGAAACAGAGTCATCAAAAAATCTGAAAGTATATTCGCTCAACTCACTTAAAGGATCCTATTTAAACAAAGGGACCGAGTTAGAACAGGTCTGTGACGCTGTAAAACAAGTAATCGTTTTCTGCAAAGATGAATCACATAATGAAAAAATTATGCAGCTCATCGCATCCAACAATATTCAGATCAAAAATGGAATAATCTGGGAAAGTTTCAGGACAGATGATACTGCCTATGTAAGTTCTTTTGATCTGTTAGGAAAACAATATTCACCGAAACCTGAAACAACATTCAAACCTGCTGACCTGACAAATCTTTTTTTTGATTTTCAATCGGGAGATTTCGTCGTGCACAAATATCTGGGCATCGGGCGTTACATCGGACTTAATAAAGTAAAGCGCGACACGTTCGAACAGGAAAGATTAGTCCTGGAGTTTCATAATGATGTCAGATATCTGCTGCCACTGCATGAAATTGACCTCGTGCACAAATATTATGCCTGCGATGACTCGCCTGTAACGCTCACGAACATAAAATCTGACCACTGGCTCTTGACCAGACTAAAAGCCAGAGATGACATCAGGAAGTTTGCCGCTGAACTGATCAACCAGCATGCAAAAAGAATCATCACAAAAAGGACTCCCTATTTCACGGACAGGGATTTAACCGTCAAATTTGCTGAGTCTTTTGAATATGAAGACACTGACTGCCAATCAAGAGTATGGAAGGAAATTGAGATCGACATTGATAAGGATAAACCCATGGACAGATTAATCTGCGCCGATGTGGGTTTTGGAAAGACAGAAATAGCCTGCCGAACAGCCTTCAAAGTGGCGGTGAACGGAAAACAGGTTGCATTGATTTGCCCAACCACAATTCTTGCTTACCAGCACTTTCTGACCTTCAAAAGGCGAATGAAGGCATTCCCTGTAAACATTGAGCTCCTGAGCAGATTTCTAAGCAGATCGGAACAGCGCGAAGTTATCGAAAAATTAACTGCAGGAGAGACGGACGTTGTTATAGGGACACACAGGCTCCTTCAAAACGACGTGACCTTCAAAAATCTTGGGTTGATTATAATTGATGAAGAGCAAAGATTCGGAGTAGAACATAAATCAAAAATTCACAGCTTGAAATCGAATGTTGATGTGCTGACACTCACAGCAACGCCTATTCCAAGAACACTCCATATGGGGCTAAGCGGACTAAAAGACATCTCTATACTCCATACACCTCCAAAAAACCGCAGACCTATAAAAACAAAAGTTGCCAAATTCTCGAAGGACCTGATTAAACAGGCCATTGAAACTGAACTAAAACGTGATGGACAGGTTTTTATTCTTCACAACAACATTGGGAATTTGGAGCATTTTCTGGCGCTGATCACAGGCATTTCGGGCAACGCAAAGTGCTCAATAATTCATGGACAATTAGATGAAGAAGAAATCGAAATTCGGTTGCTTGATTTCATGGACAGAAAATATCAGATCTTAATCGCAACAACCATCATAGAAAATGGCATAGATATACCTAACGCAAATACGCTGATCGTGACGGATTCATTTCGTTATGGACTCAGCCAGCTTCATCAGATCCGCGGCAGAATAGGCAGGGAAAACAGACAAGGGTTTGCCTACTTTCTGTTCCAGGGCGAACTGCAGCCACAGGCAGTTGAACGACTTAAAGCGCTCGAAGAATTCAGCGACCTAGGAGCAGGATTCAAAATCGCCCTCAGAGATCTCGAACTAAGAGGCGCAGGAAATTTAATCGGCAGGGAACAGCATGGTCATGTACGTGCGATCGGATATGATCTTTATGTACAGTTTCTGAATCAGGAAATTTCTAAAATTAAAGAAGGAAAGGAATCTCTCGATATTGACCCGGATATATATGTCAATCTGCCGGCTTTGATCCCTGGAGATCTGATCCCATCAGAAAATGACAGGCTAAAAATCTATAAAGAGATCTTCAATGCATCGACTGAGGATGAACTTGCAAAAACTGAGCATAATCTTCGTGATCTTCTTGGGAATCTTTCCGACAATATTGAAAATCTTTTTCTGATACAAAAACTGAAGATACTGCTCAAAAATAATGGCATAATAAAACTGAATCAGATGAAAAACGGCGTCGAGATCCAAAATATCAATGGAGAAAAAACGTTTTTTATTACGAGTATTGAGAAGATCCTGGCATCACCGGAGCAACTTCATCACCATAGAGTAAGAAGCCCATACTTTAGTTAAACATTACATAGTTTCTGCTTCAGAGTCACCTTCACTTTCACCCCCCCCCGTAGGTTGGACAAGACCGCCGCCACCTGGGTCTGCCAGTGTCGTAAACTTGAAATAACTCGTTGTAGAGAAGGTAGTTCCAAGCTCATTGATCGCCTCAACCTTCCAATAATAGGAAGTACTGTAGCTCAGCCCTGACAGGCCGGTACTTGCTGATGTCACTGTCTTGGGAAAACCGGAAAGAAAACTGCTGAAACCGGAGTCAGCCGAGACATATACTCTGTAGCTAGTAGCATTTGTAGAAGAAGCCCAGCTTAAGGTAGTAGATATCGGTACTCCTGTAGCATTAGCTCCAGGGCTAGATAAGTCAAAAGCTACAGGCTTAAAATACTTAATAGTGAACGGCGCATTGGATGAAAAAGTTGCTCCGGCGCTGTTCTTAGCCACTGCTCTCCAATAATATGTGCTGCCCTCAGGAAGAACACCTGCAGGAATCTGATGACTTGTGATATCAGAACTACTTATATCGTAAGCATATAAGAGAGGATTAGGAAAGGAAACACTCTGCGAAATCTGAACAGTAAAACTTGATTCCCCAGTTGGATTTGACCAGGATAAAGTGAAAGCTGATGTTGTAATGTAAGAATCATTTGATGGTGCCTGCAAATCAAATGAACCCGGAGCGGACGTACTGCTTTCTGATCCGCCACTTCCTCCTGACCCGGATCCTGAATTAAGTGTTCCGCCACCTGTACTATTGCTCCCGGATGCAGAATCACTGCTGCCGCTGGATTTGCCGCTTGGCGCGCCGCAATTAATCTCGCAAAAAACATAACAAAATATAGCCAAAACCATTACAGAAACCTTAAACGACCTGGCAAATTGAAACTGATACTTCAAAACCTGTTTCATTGATAAGTAAATTTTATTCGACATTCGACAACAATTCAATAGTAGCAGTTTCATTATGACAAACCCTCCAACACAGTAACATTGTACAGGCAATTCCTGTGCCAACAACACTGCTCGAACAAAGCTAAGACCCGATGACATCAGGCCTTATACAGTCAGAATCTAATTAATTACAATTTTGTAACAGTTCTTTACACAGACTAATTGTTCAACATTATTCCATTACAAACACGGTCTTTTCAGTCTAAATCAAGATAACACACAGATTAAGCTATCTCACAGATATGAGAATAAGTAAAATTTCATTGCATAGGGTGTAACAAAATCATGCCACTTGCCATGACAACCCGCGTCTTATACCGAAAGAACTAAGGAACTTTAGCATCACAGATGACACAGATTAAATGGAATTCCACAGATTAATCTGTGAATCAAACAATTTCTTAATGCTCAACTTCATTAATTCGTTTGGTATTATTAGTTGGATTCCCATCCAAAGTTGTTAAAAACTACATGAATGAGTCAGATTTTTATACCGGGGCAGCAGCCGATCTATCTTGGTCCGTTTAATCAGGCATTTTTCCTTAAGGAATTTAAAGAGGGTCAGGTCCCTGAATGTGAGCTTATAGAGTCAGGGTCTATTCCGGTAGTTGAGCTGCAGCTCTTCAATGGGGAAACCTGTGATATTTACAGCTTTGAGCAGTTCAGGAGAGAATTCATTGTTGCCCAGATTTTCGTCGATCCGCCAAAATGCGAGGAGTTCTACAAGAGTTACATTAGATACGAGACAATATTTAAAATAAACATCAGACAATATAAGGAACAGACAAGACCTATCGGATTCAGACCTGCTAAGCCTGTTGTCGAAGGGTCTGATTCTTCCGGCTAACGAGAACCATATTTTTTCCAGAATTTTTTGCTTCATATAAAGCTGTATCTGCTCTTTTTATCAAAATTTCCGGAGCGTCACATTCGTCATCATTTTCTGCAATCCCAAAGCTGCAAGTTACAGCAATCTTGACCTTATCAGTTACAACAAATTCCATGTTCTCTATGGCTTTTCTTATCTTCTCAGCAACTTTAAATGCCCCCTGAACTCCGGTCCGAGGCAGGACGATCGCAAGCTCCTCGCCTCCATAACGGTATGCGTTGTAAGCAATATCCCCCCTTCTCATAATATTCTTTTTGAATATTTCTGCCACTGTCTTCAAGACTATATCCCCTGCAAGATGTCCATATGTATCATTAATTTTTTTGAAATTGTCTATGTCTGCCATGACCAGACATAATTTTGCTCCATGTCTTTTTGCAAGCCCAATATAATCGCCAAGTTGTTTGAAAAAATATCTTTTTGTTGCCAAACCTGTAAGCGGATCCTCTATAGATTCGATATACAATCCTTCCGCCTTCAGAATGAGAGACAAAGCCTTGGAGAGTTCAACCAGCTGCAGTTTCAGCTTGTCAAAGTTATCTGCTTTAAAACTTTTTATTCGTTCGGATCTGACCATCACAAGAAAATATCCGATGATCTGTCTGTCAGACGCAAGCGGAACAACCAGTGTAAGAGAGGAAGGATCCGCAACCTCGGTTATTCTTGTTGAATCAACAAAATATGACATTCTCTCATCAAGTTGAAACGGCAATGGTTCACCCAAGCCTTTGAGATAGTGTATGTTATTCCCTGTCCCTTTAAGCAAGACCACCGATGCAACACCATACTCTTCTTTGAGCAGATCAAGAAGCACACCGAGTGATTTTTCAAGTATGTTTTGATAATCCTGTTCACTGCTGAGCTGCAGAATAATTTCCCTCTCTGCTGAAAGCCGGTTGATCATCTCATCTTTTTCATAGATTCGTTTGAGCAGTGAATCGATTGAATCAGGGCTTATTTCGACTTTTCGCCTTTGATCAAAGGCGTTGAACGTGAAATAAACAGAAAATTCTATAAGAACGAATAATCC
>JACQRL010000067.1 GCA_016206485.1 Planctomycetota bacterium
CTTCACCAGTAAAAAAACAATTTTGATTTAATTTAGTGATTTTAGATCCCTCAATAAATGAAAACCAATTACAAGAAGCATTTTTATTCAGAATTACACTTTCCCGGCTGACATCGATGCCGGAGCGCTCTCTTGTTTGAATATTAAAATAATCAAGATTCGAGGAATCTCCGAGGAAAATACGCAGGTCATTGAACGAACTGGAGCGATTGTCAATAACGTGAATAACAGATGCCTTTGATCCCTGTTGCAGCTCTATTATATTTCTACATATTTTCGTGCCAGTAAATTTCTCACTTATAAATACCGGTTTATCCAAAGAAGTTTGCGACTTTACCACCACATGGAAACCTGTTGTCCAATATAAATCATTTAAAGTCGAAATTTTGTCAGCAGGAGAAACTTTATATTTTCCGTTCGAATCCGCATTTGGCAGATTAGTCTGAACAACAATATTCGTGTTTGCAGCATCCTTACGAACAGTTATATATTTATCAGTAATCTCAATTTCACATGAATATTCATTCGATCTCAAAAATTCCTCTTTAATTTGAAAACGCGCAGGATCATACAGATACTCAGCAGGATTTACCACGCGCGGATCGATCCACTTCCATTCTTCATGCCTTCTTGTAGGCAATTCATAATTGGAAAACTTATTCAATAGCTGTTGTTTTCTGTCTATAGTTTCTTTATCAAAATGAAGCTTGTCTAATGCAGTAATAAAATCTTTTTCAGCCTCGGTTCCAGCCAACCTAACCTGACTCATAACCTTCCTAGCTACTATTACCTATAACCTTTTACCTTATTAATTACCCTACCGCTCCCTCCATCTGGAGCTGTATCAATCTGTTCATCTCTACCGCAAATTCCATAGGGAGCTCTTTCACTATCGGCTCGACGAAACCTCTGACTATAAGGTCCATCGCTTGATACTCAGTAAGCCCTCTACTCATAAGATAAAACAGCTGTTCATCGCCGATTTTTGTTACAGTGGCCTCGTGACCGATACTCGCATCATTTTGTTCATTTTCGATATATGGATATGTATCTGATCTGGATTCAGGATCAAGAAGGAGCGCGTCACATTTCACATATGATCTGGATTGAGTACAGTTCTTTTCTACCCTGACAAGACCTCTATAGCTTGTTCTTCCAGTTCCCTTGCTTATTGATTTAGAAATAATTGTAGAATTAGTATCCGGTGCCGCATGAACAACTTTTCCACCAGCATCCTGATGTTGTCCATCGCCCGCAAAGGCAAGAGAGAGTATTTCAGCTCTCGCGCCTCTTCCAACCATGTAAACCGATGGATATTTCATCGTGACTTTGCTTCCGAGATTGCAGTCAACCCATTCTATGGTCGCATCCTCATGCGCAAGACCTCTTTTTGTCACAAGATTGTAAACGTTGTTCGACCAGTTTTGTATCGTTGTATATCTGATTCTCGCCCCTTTCAATGCAATAAGTTCTACGACAGCGCTGTGAAGAGAATCACTAGAATAGGTAGGGGCGGTACAACCTTCAGTATAATGGACGTAGCTTCCTTCATCAGCTATTATGAGGGTTCTCTCAAACTGCCCCATGTTTTTCGCGTTGATCCTGAAATATGCCTGAAGCGGGACATCGATTTTTACTCCTTTAGGAACATATATAAAGCTTCCTCCGGAAAATACAGCGCTATTGAGCGCCGCGAATTTATTGTCATGCGGAGGTATCACTGAACCGAAATACTTTTTAAAAATTTCAGGATGATCTTTAAAAGCTGTGTCAGGGTCAAGGAAAAGCACTCCTTTTTTGGCAAGGTCTTCTCTTATACTATGATAAACTACTTCTGATTCATATTGAGCTCCCAAGCCACCCAGAAATTTTCTTTCAGCCTCCGGCAGCCCGAGACGATCAAATGTCTTTTTTATATATTCAGGAACATCCTCCCAATTATCTTCTGATCTTTCTGAAGGTTTCACATAATAATATATATTATCAAAATCAATCGCGGAAAGATCAGATCCCCAGACTGGCATTGGTTTTCGTCGGAAAATATCCAGAGACTTAAGCCTGAAATTTCTTATCCACTCTGATTCGCTCTTGTGGGAAGAAATTTCCTGTATAATTTCTTTATCCAGACCCCTGCGTGACTTAAACACATAGTTTTCAGGGTCATTAAATCCGAACTTATATTCTTCTTTGGATTTAACCAGCTCATCGCCTATTTTTGACATTATTTTGTCTCCATTAAATTTAATTTTTTACAAACTGTTCTCTCGCCCAGTCATAGCCTCTTTTTTCCAATTCAAACGCAAATTCAGGGCCGCCGCTTGTTACTATCTTTCCATTCATTAAAACATGGACTACATCAGGTTTTAAATAATCAAGAATTCTCTGGTAATGCGTAATCACAAGAAATCCGCGCTCCGGACTTCTCATCGAGTTAATTCCGTTTGAAACCACTTTCAATGCATCAATATCAAGGCCGGAATCTGTTTCATCCAGCACAGCAAAGCCTGGTTCAAGAACAGATAACTGCAGGATTTCGAGTCTCTTTTTTTCTCCACCCGAAAACCCGTCATTCACATATCTAGAAATAAATGACTGATCCAGACCAAGCTCTCCTAATTTCGCCTTAAGCTTTTTGAGAAATTCCCTCACACTCATTTGAACAACTTCATTTTGCTGCTGCTGTTGAGCCGGAGACTGTCCAGTTGCAGATATGGATTTTGACGGATCTATCCCATGTCTTTGCAAATAGGCAAGTCTGAGAAAACTTGCAATACTTACTCCCGGAACTGCCACAGGATACTGGAACGCAAGAAATAACCCGGTTCTGGCAATCGCATCAGAAGAAAGTCCTTTCAAGGACTTTCCATCAAAAATTACATCTCCGGAAGTGATCTTGTACTTTGGATGACCTAGCAACGCACTTGCTAATGTACTTTTTCCAGATCCGTTCGGACCCATAATAGCATGCAACTCTCCCTTATTCACAGAAAGAGTTAAGCCATTAAGTATCCGCTTTCCATCTATCTCTACAAACAGATCCTTTATCTCCAATAATGCGCCCATGTCTAGTCCATTTATAGTAACCATTCGACCATAAGTCAAGCTGAAACAACGATTTTTTAACGATACACCGATATTATCGTTGTTTTTTACACTACTTTGTACTATGATGATTATATGAAGCAACGAGATAAGAGGTTAACACTGGTTAATATCCTCTACAAAATCTCAACAGTAGGGAGCTTTGCAAACACACTCGACAGTCTTTTCAATGAAACCTTAGAATTATTAACAGAGCAGGATCCTTTCGATATTGAGAGGGCCGGGTTATTTGTAATAGACAGGTCGTCCAAAAATGCGATAACGAGGTTTTTGAGACCACTCAAGGGAGCAATATTTAAAGAGGGCTCCAGCATTCCTTTGGAAGGAAGTTCGATCGGGCTTTCTATATCGAAAAGAGCTCCATATTTAAAAACATCTTTAAACAGTGCAGGCACATTTGAAGAACAGTATTTGATCAAGGCGGAGATTAAGTCTTACGTAGTAATTCCGATCTTTGTGAAAAATGAGCCGATGGCAACACTGAATCTTGCCAGTAAGCGTGACAAGGCTTTTACAGAGGATGATCTCGAGTTTTTCTCGCAGCTTTCAAACCAGCTTTCGCTTCTTGCGCAGAATATCAATGAACTGTTTCAGGCAAAACAAAAATATGAGAGAATAATCAAAGAAAACAGCTACCTGCAGGAGGAAATAACCCGCGAGCACTCATTCTATGAGATAGTCGGGAAAAATCCCAGGCTGACTGAAGCAATAGAAAGAGCTAGAGAGCTTGCCTATACAGATGAGCCAGTATTGATCTCAGGAGAAAACGGGACCGGTAAGGAATCTCTTGCCAGATTGATTCATCGTCTTTCCACAAGACGTGGCAGAACATTCATAAAAATTGACTGCAATGAGATTCAGCCTTCGATGATCAAGTTTGAGCTGTTCGGACAAAACGAGAGCAACTTGTTTTGCGGGAAAATCAAACGAAAATCAATGATTGAAATAGCAGCCGGTTCAACGTTGTTCCTAAACTCTATTGAGACGACACCTTTGGAGGTTCAGGACGCGATATTCAAAGCCGTGCTAAAAGGAGATCCGAGAATAATTCTTACCACTACTGCTGAACCTGCGATTCTGGTTTCAAAGAAATTTTTACACGATAAACTTTTCGGCCTGTTTACGAAGAATATCCTGAGAGTTCCTCCGCTCAGAGAAAGAAAAGATGACATAGAAGAGCTTGTTCACTATTTCATAAGAAAGGCAAATAAAAAATATTCAAAAAATGTACAGGATGTTGAAAACGACGTGCTTGAATATCTTCTTGCTTACAACTGGCCTGGCAATGTAAGTGAACTTGAAAATACAATTGAACGCGCAGTACTGTCGGCAGGAAAGGAAATGATCCAGTTATTTCACGTAGCCAGCAACGTCAAAAGATATCTTAAATCTGATCTGACTACGCTGACTTACGATGGAATAAAAAACAAAGTTAAAGAATATGAACGAAATCTTTTGAAAGAAGCGCTCGAGCGCACCAGCGGCAAGATTTATGGAAATGACGGCTGCGCCAAGCTTCTCGGTATGCGACCGACAACCCTACAAAGCAGGCTTAAGACATTAAAATTAATATAGAATCCAGGGGTCAGAAGACAGAAAACAGAAATCAGGAAACAGGAATCGGGGATCAGGAGCTTGAAAATTTGAGGTCATAATTTGTCACCTCAGGTTACGGCAGCGCGCCCAGGTACAGTGGTATATAC
>JACQRL010000076.1 GCA_016206485.1 Planctomycetota bacterium
ACAATCCCGTCCGGGAATTTCTCAAAGGTCATGAGCACAGTCGTATCCCAATGCGGGGTTTGAAAAACCACGTCGTCATTCATTAAAAATACATACCTCCCGGTGCTTGCCTTATAACAAATATTAGTAATTGCCCCCATGGGTTTACTGGGTCCGGTTAGTTTAATTAAAGTAAGTGTATTATAAGAAATACTCCGGCTTTCTAAATCGTCTTCATCCGTATATAGTATAATCTCTAAATCCTGTGGATTATCTGTTGTTCTGGATATACTATCCAACAACCTGTATACTGATGATTGTCTATTTCGCGTAGGTAAAATTATAGAAATTTTTGCCATTTCACATCACTAAGATATTTTTTTCTTTTATCCCTAATGCTTTGAGCTTTCCTGCCTTTTCTTCTATATTAATGGCAGAAGAAATCAGGATTTTACCCTGGTAATCTTTTAAGTTCATATAATGGGATACCATGTACCCGGAAAATTTCAACCCTTCCGCATTATCATATATCCCTGCAATTCTTATACCGGTTTGTTTAGCAATTATAATGATGATTTTGGCAATATCACTTATCCCAAAGAGGGCTATTTCTTTTGTTTTATCCGGAATAAGATGGTTATAAAAAAAGTGCCAGCAATTTTCTATTGCTGCCTTGTTATAACGATAAATAAAATAATGGCGCCAATATGCCCACTTGAGTATTTTCCAAACCAATCTTATGAGTCTTGCTATTATAGAATTACTCCTTTTAACCCCGGCCGATTCTTCTTTCAGGTCTTTCTCCACATTTTTCTTAAGGAATTTCCCAAGGTTCAGGACAGGGTCATTCTTCTTGTCAATAACAGATAATGCCCTAAATAATACCGGTAATATCTTTAAATAGGCCAGAGGATAGTATCTAATATTGGACAGGGTGAACATCCTTCTATTCACTATATCGGACTCCCACCCTTTTAATATATCGTCTTTGGGAATTGCCTCGGAAAGGAGGTGATTCCTATCACATCCTTCTTCGGTCCTGAGCAGTCTTATGGCAGGATTTTCTGCCAATGGTTCTACCCTCTTTGTAATCAAACTATTCAATGAGGTTTTAGACATGCCCCTATCATGAGGTCCCAGGAAATTCTCTCTTCCTCCCTGCCCAGGATGCCATGTATGATAGAGCCACTCCTTTTGGTGCCACACCTCTCTCTTCCCATAATTTTTTAACCTAAATGTCATCTCATAGGGACCACAGATGTTCCCGAGATAATCGATGTGTTCGTCTGCTCCACCGATATTTATCAGGTCTTTTTTCAGGGCACTCATACACGCCCCATAATTTTTCTTATGCAAAGGGTCACTTTTATCCTCAAAGCCGACTGGCTTGCCATCCTGTATATTTATGCAGCCTTTTTCTTCAATTCTCTCTATCGTAGGATAACAAAAAGGATACAGAGTCTTATCTATACTTCTAACCTCATCCATATGTAGAACCATATTCTGTTCTTTATCAAAAGCATTAATAATTGATTCTACAAATGTCGGTTTGACGATGGCATCACTGTCACAGAAAGTAATAATCTCTCCGCTAGTAGCTATAATTCCCATATTGTACATTAGATGTTTGTGATAATGGATGTCCCTGGGCATTTCCACAATTATCCATGTGTCAAGAATGGGTCTACCTTCTTTTAAAGACTTTTCAATTTTTTCTTCCATACTTTTTGGGATCGCTTTGTAATATTCAATCCATATGATTTCATATCTATCTCTTGGAACGGTCTGATTATCAAGGTAATCAAATATATGAAAACTTTCACGAACTGACCAGTCAAGAAGGATTATGCTTACTAAAGGATTTTTATGTGAATTATTTTCAAATAATATTTTCATCTCTACTTTTGATATAGTTCCAAAAATTTTCCAATCGTATTAAGGACATACCCCATCTCTTCTAACCCTAAATCCTGATGCACGCCTATATGCAGGCCGTGTTTACCTGCATACTCGGCACATGGAAACTGCCCTGCTTTATAGCCTAAATATGCAAATCCGCTGCACTGGGTGGGCATGGAGGCAAAGAGCGTCCGGGTTTCTACACCATGCTTCTCAAGATAATTCGTGAATTCAGCGCGAGAGAAAAGCGCCCCTTCCTGTATAATAATGGGGATGGCGTGGGGGCCTATCTGCTCTCCATCATCCTCCTTTATAGTCTTAAGATAGGGTCTGAATCGTTTGAATCTATCAAGAACGTAGAGGAGGTTGCGCCGCCGCTTGTCTAATATTTCCTTGTAAATCTCAATGTTGCCCAGACCAATAGCAGCCTCAAGTTCGTTCATTTTACTGGAATAGCCAATACGTTCAAATATAAATCTGATGTCCTCTCCATTATCTCCCTGGAATCTCTTCTGGCAGTATTTAGACGCCAGATTCAGGCTGCACTCCCTGCACTTACAGGCGCGCCCGTGGGAACGAAGCGAGCGAAGAATCTCAGCATAGTCTTCATTATTTGTGACAACAATCCCACCCTCACCAGTAGTTATGATGTGTGCCACGTATAGGCTGAATGCCCCCATATCTGCCAATGTGCCAGCCGGCCTTCCCTTGTAGAAAGCCCCATGTGCCTCTGCTGCATCTTCTATTACGTGTAATTTGTGTCTTTTGGCTATATCCATAATCTCATCCATCTTCGCCGGCTTGCCCATAATGTGAACAGGCATGATTGCTCTCGTTTTTTTAGTGATAACAATCTCAATCCGGCTTGGGTCTATGTTAAGCGTATCACGTTCTATGTCAACGAAGACAGGGATAAAGCCTGCATTCAGGACGGCATTGCCTGTCGCAACGAATGACAGTGCCGGGATGATTACCTCATCGCCACGTTTTGCACCATAGTCATATAACACGGCAAGCGCCAGGGTATCTGCATCAGAGCCGCTGCTTACGGCAACGGCCTCTTTGACACCGAGTAAGGCAGCAAACTTCTCTTCAAAACTGCGGACATGTTTCCCGCATGAAACCCGCTTAGTTTCAAGAATATTTCTGATTAACTCCTTTGACCTTTCAGGAATAGAGATTGTTCCAAAAGGGACTGTTATTCTATTTGTCATTTTAGCACCTTTGTAAAATTGGTCATTTGACGACAGGAGCCGGCATATCGCCAAGAGTTATATTAAAGACGCACCAAAAATCTTTTTTACAATATATTTCATCACCCTAAAAAGCATTATAAATACACTAATGACTCC
>JACQRL010000073.1 GCA_016206485.1 Planctomycetota bacterium
CTACACGATACTGAATTTCATTAAAGGAACAAAAGGGCATATTTTACTTAAAGGCGCTGTTTTTTTTGTAGCGATTGTTTATCTGGTGATTTTGACGGTGGTAAACTTGGCAGGTTTGACAAGGATTCAGACGCTTATTGAGTCATTATTGTCAGTTTCGGTAATTTGTTCAGTGATTATATTTGCGCCTGAAATAAGAAGAGGTCTTCTCCAGCTTGCCTATTCTTTCCCATTTCAGTCTGTTAATCTTCCGATCGAAGAGAGGGTTGTGACTGAAATGGTAAACGGTGTCTATGAACTTGCTCAAAACAGATCAGGCGCGCTTATTGCAATAGAGAGAAGAGTCCCTCTTGACGAATGGCTTCAAACAGGAGAGAAAATGGATTCTGAAATATCTGCGAAAATTCTTGTTAATATTTTTTATTCCGGATCACCTTTGCATGATGGCGGAATCATTATCAGAAGAAATAAAATTGCAGGTTCTGCCTGCACTTTTCCGATTAGTGAGAGTCCTGCGTCAAGCATGTTCTATGGAATGAGACATAAGGCAGCGCTTGGAATTACTGAAGAAACAGATGCTATCTGTATTGTAGTTTCTGAGGAAATGGGAACAGTTACTCTCTTTGGCGCCGGCAACTATATTCAGGATATAGACAGAATGTCGCTTGTTGCAACACTGAATGAGCTTGCAGGACTTTCAAAAAATAAGGCAAAGGGCAAGCTTCTAAACACGACAAGGCGGTTGATAAAGGGGAACTGATTTGAAAAAGTTTTTAAAATCCATTTTTGTAAAGAATCTGGAGACAAAGGGTCTTGCCTTTTTCCTGGCATTTTTTGTTTGGCTCTATCTGAGCTTCACAACAAGTGAAACGGTTGAGATAAATGCGGCGATATCTATTAAAGATAGAGATAAAGCAAATGGACTGTTTTCTCTGTCGACACTCAGGGGTGATCCTATTAAGGATAGCATTAAGGTTGCAGTTACAGGGCCAAGAAAAGAGATCAGAATTATAAAGCAAAGGGAAATATCGTGTGTGATTGATCCAAAGATTGATACAAGTAAGAAAGAGATCCAGGAAATAGTGTACCAGGTTAAGGAACTTGATTTTAATCTTCAGGAATTTGACTCTATAGTTACGAATGTACTGCCAGAACAGGAAATAAGAATAAAGTTTATCCCGTTTGTAGAGAAAGTTGTCCCGCTTCAATATCCAAATCCCGTATATTTTGAAGGAACTTTGAAAGAAGGTTATGTTATAGAGGTGATAGAAATTTCTTCAACGGCAGCAGTTGTAGTGCCTATTGGCGATGAGGAAAAACTCAGAAGGAAAATCGATTTACTGGGAGGTGTGCCTGTAAAACCTCTGACGCTTTCCAGCGAGGGAATTGTTACGTTCGCGCTTGAGCTTGACTATGCGAGATTTGGCAGTGATCCGTTTATTTTGTTTAAGAAAAAACCTGTTGTCAGATTGACCATCGAAAAGAAACTTGTGTTGCATACTTTAGCGGGAATTCCAATAAGATTCCTTACTGATTCAGTAGAAGTTGTCAATAGCGCGGAGCGTTCTGTAGAAGAATGTTCTGTCGTTATGGAGCTGTCCGAGGATGATGTCCCTGGACTCACCAAGAACGATATTTATTGTTATGTTGTTCTTGATGCGGATGAGCATTATGTTGGGAGGCAAAAGATAGAACTTCCAATTAAGGCAATCATTTCATCGGATAAAAAATTTAAGAAATACAGAATTAACAAGGTAATACCGGATACAGTCCAGATAACTGTAGATTCGGATCGTTAACCAGTCAAAAGCAGTCTAAGAAGTCTGAACAGTCATGGTAATTGTATAGTCTGCTGGAAATTTCTTACAGCAGTTGTATCGTAGTTGATAATTTAGATTATGTTCAGCGATATGAAAAAAAATCTATTTAAACTGTTTGGAACAGATGGGATTAGGGATCTGGATAGTTCCGGTATTTTTAAAAAAGAGAATATTGGAAAATTAGTTTGTGCAACTATATCTTCCTTCAGGAAATTACAAGGAAAGGCTGTAAATCGTGCGGTAATAGCCTGTGATACCAGAAGTTCTTCCCCTGTGATTTCGAAAAGGTTGAGAGAGGGGCTTCTGAACTATGTTCCGGAGGTTGTAGATCTCGGAATTGTACCAACTCCCTGTTTAAGTTATATCTGTAAGAGATGGAATTGCGAGCTGGGTGTAATGGTTACCGCATCTCATAATCCATATTATTATAATGGGATAAAGTTTTTTGCCTCCAGCGGCGAGAAAATTTCTGAGTCATTCGAGAACAAAATAGAGTCGCTTTATGATAAATTGAGATTTCCATGTGGTAAAAATAAAAAATCTGGATTAACAGATTGCCATTCAAAGGGTTTGGCTGTATTTTTTGACAAGTTGAATGAGCTCGGATCAACAATCCGCAAAAAACTTGTTATCGATTGCGCAAATGGAATTGCTTCATTATATGCAAGGCAGATCCTTGTTAATGCCGGGCATGAAGTCCGTACTAAAAACGATGATGTAAATAAACGGCCTAATTTTCATTGCGGAGCAGAATATCCGCTCAATTTAAAAAAATATCAAGGAGAGTCTGAAATTGGTGTTGTTTATGACGGCGATATGGACAGGGTATTATTTTTGGATGAAAAAGGACGCTTGTTTGATGGCGACCACATTATCGCGTTATTTGCAATTTCAATGAGAAAGAGTGGACTTATGAGAAAGGGAAGTACAGTGGTTTTGACGACGATGGCGAATTTTGGGCTGGAAAAATTTCTGGTTGCTGAGGGATTTAAGGTGTTGAGGGCAGATGTTGGTGACAGATATGTTCTTGAATGTATGAAACAGAATGACTCTATACTCGGTGGAGAGCAATCCGGACATATTATTCTGCGAAATATTATGCCTACTGGTTGCGGGCTCACTACAACACTTTTTTTGTTGAAAAGCATCAGTAATAACAGGCTTTCAGACTATTACGGGCTCGTAAAAAAGTATCCACAGAAATTGGTTTCGATCCCGGTCCAGAAAAAGATCCCGCTTCATTCCATAAGGGGATTCAGTAGAGAATTAGACGGGATTAATAAGATGATTGACAGCAATGGACGTGTGGTGATCCGATATTCAGGCACAGAAAACAAATGCAGAGTTATGATCGAATGCAGAGATAGAGTCACGCTCAGTAAAGCGATAAACAAAATGTGCTCGTTTATTGGAAAGGCAGGATTATAAAAACGGCTCCTTTTCCGCCTCAGACAGATGATCCTTTAGTTTATTAAGCCAGTTTATGTATGGGGTAAGTCTGTCTCGTTTGTGAAGTTTCAGTTCCGCTATCTTATTATCGAGTAGGATTTTTGCCTTTTTGATTTCAATTTGCCGGTTTACTATAGCGGATAAATAAAAATAGAATATGAAAAGCGCTAAAAATCCGGTTATTAATTCCATGGTTTATGCTGCCTGCGCACTCGCGTCAGAACCCATAAACCCTCTCCTCCATAAACAACAACTTTTTTCATAGGACTCGATAGACTTATTAGACCCATAAGACTTGTTATACGACTGTTTAGATTCGTGAGACTGATAAGACCCATTAGACATATTTATAAGCTGACCTCCTGTCATATTATCTATACCGTTTCAAGTACTTTCTAAGCAGGGTACTTGTCCCGTATATTATTAATATCGTAGTTATAAGGATGTAATTCAAGGGGGTCAGTCCGCTTTTTTTTATCTCCAGTGATAAAACAAGCATTAGGATGATATTGAGCGTGTTAATCGACCTTGGAATTTCTTGGTTTTTTATCAAACTTTGAATAGTGAATGCTCCGCTTCTTTCAGATTTCGGATTAATCTTCAGAAAAGGAATAAATCTGTGAACATTTTTTGTATATCTTTCATATTTATCTCCGAACAGCTTTGTCAGTGTTTGCTCCTCACCTTTTATCCTGAAAGGTATTATTAACAGATAGAAAACTGCAAAATATACGATTACTACATAAAGATTAAATGTAATTAATGACATTCCTGCATCACAAAAAAGATTTGCAGCATAGAAAGGATTGCGTACATATGCATAGGGTCCTGCGCTTACTACCTTTGTCTCTTTAGTTAGATATCCTGATGCCAAAAGATGTAGAAATGTACCTAATAATATGCATGCGATTCCTGCGAATGTGTAAGCCGGTTCCAGCTCATTTCCGAACACTAAAATACAAATTACATAGATTCTTCTTACGTTGGTTCTTAGTTTTTTGAACATCATGATTGTCTGATCGATTTTTTTCTCAGGTTCATATGATAGTTTTTGGCAAATCTGTGAGCCTCATCCCGGGCGTACATAAGCAGTCGTAATCCCTGATTATTTTTTGCTATATTTAATTTTCCTTGTTCGTAATGGAAAACAGTTTCTTCTCTCTTTGCCAGTGAAAGAAGCGCTATTTGCTTTGAAGGTCTTAATTCTTTCACCACTTTTTTTGCTGATTCGAGCTGACCCTTTCCTCCGTCAATCAGAAATAAATCAGGAAGATCCTGTTCTGTTATTCCTCTTTTTATCCTTCTTGTCAATACTTCTTCGATCATAGCGTAGTCGTCAATCCCCTTAATCGTCTTTATTTTGTACCTTCTGTATCCTTGTTTATATGGAACGCCATCACGGAACCGAACGATAGATCCCACAGACCAATGCCCTTGTATATGCGATATGTCCAATGCTTCGATTGTATGGATCGAATCTTTAGTGTTGAGTAAACGGTTGAGTTCTGCATTTGATTCTGCCGGGCTCATTGGCCCGATGTCTCCTTCTGAAACATATTTTTTCAGGAGTTCATCAATTGTTTTCAGTGATTCAATTTGATCGCGAAGTCCGGCAGCCCTTTCAAAATTTAAATCCTTTGATTCTTTTTGCATTTCACTTGTAAGCCTTTCGATAAGTTCATCTTTATTTCCTTTAAGA
The DNA here is from genome assembly GCA_016206485.1 of Planctomycetota bacterium. Taxonomy (GTDB): domain Bacteria; phylum Planctomycetota; class MHYJ01; order JACQRL01; family SBBU01; genus JACQRL01. Next base: position 4,969 of record JACQRL010000073.1, read on the forward strand.
AAAGCGATCAGGTTATCAATGGTTTTGGTATATTCAAATTGTGAAATTGCATCGGTGCATGGAGCATAACATTGATTGATATGATACAATAAACATGGTCTGAAATATCTTCTTTGCCTGTCACTTTCCTTTATTATCAGAGAGCACGTAGCGAATTTGAAGATTTTCTGAAGAACTTTTATCGATTTTCTTAGATCAACTCCGGATACAAATGGCCCGAATTTTATTCCTTTGGCATCGTCGGTTTCATGTGTTATCCATACCTTTGGGAAATCATCGTAATCAGTTATAACCAGAGTCGAGAAGCTTTTGTCATCTTTCAGCATGACATTGTATTTTGGCTTGATGTCTTTGATCAGCCGTGATTCCAGAAATATGGCCTCGATTTCTGTTCCGGTTGTAATGTATTCGATGTTTTTGATTTCCGAAACCATTTTTGCTGTTTTAGGGTCGTGCCCGGAAGAGTCAGTGAAGTAGCTTTTTACCCTGTCGCACAGAACCTTTGCTTTTCCAATATATATAACTTTTCTGTTTTTGTCTTTCATCAGGTATACACCTGGTTTATCAGGTAGTTTTGAGAGGAATTCCTGCATTTGAATCAAGTTTATCTTTTAAATGGATATAAGGTAACTTCCGGTGTTGTGTGCAATATGAATGATTATTGGTGATGTTGTGCTGTTTGTATGATATCTGAGAATTCCAGCGAATATCCCCATAAAACCCGCATTTGCCACTTTTAAGAGTGTCCAGACAAGATCTCCATCTCCAAAAAAATACTCATTTAAGTGCCATATTCCGAATAGTATTGAGGTTATTAGTATAGGGTAAAGGTTTCCTTTTAAAGAAGCAGATCTGCTTATTTTCAATATTCTGACAACTTCATCGTAAATTACTCCTCTGAATATTATTTCTTCTGTTATAGGACCCAGAAACAGGACCCAAAGCACAAAGCTGTCTCTGGTGTATATATAGTCTTGGTCAAGGATCTTAACAATATTAAGTGTGATGTAAGGGTGTAGCGAAAAGTAGATAAGTATCAGGATCTGCAACAGAGGATATCTAATAAGTTTTACATCCTGATTGGGTAGAGTCCTGTAAAGTGTCAGTCTTAGTACTATGACTACAATAAGAAGTACAAAATAACTCACCGGTATATCAAATATTCTTGATCCTGAAATTTGATAAGCAGCAGGAATAATAAGTGAAAAAAACAGCATTATCATGAACCCATGGGAAAATGCATAGAGTTTTTTCACGATATCTCGGAACTATTGTAAAAGCGTTCCTTCATCTTACCATGTTATTGTTATGGAATTCTTTTTGGTAGGTCAGACGGCTACAGGAAAGCATGAGCTTGCTGTTGAAATAGCTGAAAAACTTAATTGTGAGATCATATCAATAGATTCCATGAAAGTTTACAAAGATCTGGATATTGGTACCTGTAAACCTTCATCTGAAGAGAGAAGTCGCATTGCTCACCATCTCATAGATGTCACTACTCCGGATGATCAGTTTAATGTTGGAAGGTTTATTGAAACTGCGCTGGCTGTTTCGAAGCAAATTGCTTCATCTGGAAAAAATATACTTTATACTGGCGGAACATTTCTTTATTACAAAGCGCTTGTTTACGGTTTTAATCAGGGATTCCAGTCCGATGAATCGATTAGAAAAAGATTGGAGCACGAATATGAAGCTGATCCAGCGAAGGTTTTCTCAGGTCTGAAACAGATTGATATTAAGACAGCGGAAAAACTTCATTTAAATGATAAAAAGAGGATAGTTCGCGCCCTTGAATTTTTTGAACTTACAGGAAAACCGTCATCAGACTACAAAACTCATTTCCAGCGGGATGTTTCTGAAGTTAACGTGGTTGCTCTGGTTAAAGATCTGGTGAAATTAGAACAAAATATAAGAGACCGGATAGTAAGAATGGTCAGGGAAGGATTGGTTGAAGAGGCAAAAAGTGCAAATAATAATTACAAGCTTAGTAAAGAAGTTAAAGGCTCGATCGGGTACAAGGAATCTCTGGAATTGCTCGATGGTAAGCTGACTACTGATGAGCTTGTCGAAGCGGTGTTCATACGAACACGAAGATTTGCACGTAAACAGATGACATGGGTAAGGTCACTAAAGGAACTGAAGATTATAGATTTGACTGATAAATCGAAGTCAGATATAATTAATCTTGTATACACTCTGTGGACATAAAAGTATTTATTGAGCTTATGGGTTAATTCACCGATTGCTGTCAGCTGTATAAGCCATAGAATCCTACCAATTTCCCTTAAATTGCCGATATTAAGTTTGGAAGTGTTGAATAATTGGATGGAACCTAATATTCTTGAGTCAGAGAAGGGAAATTGATCTTATGATAAAAAGGTTGATGCTGGCCGGGCTTGTAGTCTGGGTTGTTTTCATCTTTGCAGGCGGAATCAAAGAAGTAATGAAATCTAATACTGCAGGCTTAAAAGCAGTTACTGATAGTATATTTAATGTCGAAAGTGAAATTGTTAACTTAAAAGCTGGGATAACAGACAAGAATAAACAGGATATTCAAGAGCTAGGAACCCTTAGAACACTACTCAATGAATTGTTATCTTCAAATAGCAAGCTCAGGGGTGAATTTGAGGAATATGCTAATTTCCAGGGGAAGGCGGACATATTCAAGGAAAAGATGCTCTCCCCTACAGTTCAGGTCAGATATGACAACGCGTCCGGAGCTGGTGTTGTAATAAGGAAGGAAAGGGCTGATAGCGCTTTCCAGAAAATTTTTGTAATAACAGCTTTTCACACGATTAAAGATTATCTTGATGATAAAACAAAAAAGAATGACATCATTGTTTATTTATATGATGAAAACGAAAGATATCAGCACATAGCCTGGATTTATAAATTCAGTAAGGAGCTGGACCTTGCAATCCTTACATTCGAAACAAGGATCGATAATGTTTCTGTTGCGAAATTTGTAAGAAAGGACAAAGTAAAACAGATATCTGTTTATGATCCTGTTATCACAATAGGTTGCCCTCTAGGATATGATCCTATCGCAACTGAGGGCAGAATTACCAGCTTTAAAAAAGAAATCAAAGGGAACGATTTCTGGCTGATGAACTGCCCGACAGTTTACGGTAATTCAGGCGGAGGAGTTTTCCTTAAGAAGACAGGAGAGCTTATCGGAATTGCAAATATGATCTGTACTTATGATGGAATCATTTCGACTCCGGTTTATCACATGAGTATTTTCCTTCCTATATCAGTTATTTTTGAATGGCTTGACGGAAACGAGATGGCGTTCTTATATGACACCGAGACAGAAGCTGGAACAGCGAGATTGACTTTCGAACAGAAAAAGCGATAGCAAATTCTGCTAAATCCATTTGACGATTAAACTAAATAGTAAATAATCTGATTATATTTATATGAATAAAGGGTTTCTTTTACTTACTCTGCTCATATTGGCCGCGTTACTTTTTTTTGTGATCAATCAGGCTGAAAATAAAGCAAAACCGCATGGAGTTTATGGCACAAAGTCTGCTGACACGATTACTGCTGAAGCTACAGGCGCAGATAAAAAAGAAGAGAGTATTCTTCCTGAGCCGCAACAGAAATCTGTTGATGATGACAGCAAATCTTCAGCAGATGAGATCAGGCAGATTGTAAAGATAAACGGTGCGATCACTGGTGTAAGTCAGAAAACGCTTCACTCTGGTACCGGAAAGTATGCTCAAAGATACTGGATTAGTGTGCATTCAAAGAGTGGTTTGCTGTATGGTGGAGCGGCAGATGTTAATGGTAATTTTTCTATTGATCTAGATTATATGCGCAAAAGTGATGAGAGTAATGTTGTATACATTGTAGCGAGTTATGACTCCTGGATAAACCTTACAAACTATAACACCACAAATTATTCAAAATACAGTTTTTCTAAAATGATAGATCTTACACAGGATAATATCTCTATAGAAAACCTGATAATGGAGTCTCCTCCTCTGTCGAAGGTTATTTTTAAAATGCCTGCGGAAGAGGGTCCTGATCAACAGCTCGATATAGTAGCTTCGGAAGGTTCTAATCCTTATAAGTGGGATCCATCGAAAAGTTCGGCTTCAATAAAGCCTGCGACAGCGGGCATGGAATATTATCTCCCTGCAGGAATTTTCCTAAATGTGCTTGTAAGCTGTAAGAGCGGGATAGTATGGATGGATAATATAAATCTTGTAACTGGCGATACCAAAACTATCGATATAAAACCAAAATATTTGAGTGGTGTTTGTGTTGATAGCGCCGGGAGGCCTGTTGCTAATGCAAGCATCTCGATAATGTATGAGGGAATCGATTCTTCATGGACCTTTACTAATTCAGATAAGGATGGAAAATATAAGGTTGGAATAGCGCCTCAACTTACTGTAAGCTCTTTGAGCGTTTCAATTTCCAGTGAACAGACATCAAAAATATGTTTAACTTTAACGAAGCCTGATATTTCAGCTCTGAGTACGCTGGTTCTTGAAAATAAGCAATAGCTCCAAGTTTAATCAGGAAACTTTATAATAAATCTTTTTGCAGGGATAAAATTAATTTCTTCAGCAGTTCTATTCTCAAAATCTTCTTCAAATCCACGTAGAGTTTTTGAAGCGCCGTCATTTTCATAGATAAAATCTTTTTTTGTAAGGGCGCATTTTGGCAGTTCATTCAGAAATTCAGGCAGGAGTTTATCCAGTGTTTCAGGGTACCCTTTGTATTTATTTTGGTAATTCAGGATTGCTATTGCAGTCTTAATGAGTCTTTGAGTTGAAATTATTGATTTAAAGTTTATATTTGCTAGTGACAGCTGAACAGAAAGTATTTCGTAAATATCATTAGGACTGCATTTTTTGTACAAATTGCCAGGAAACCAATTGTCTTGTTTAATGCTTTCGATGTTATCTAAGCCGGCTTTAAGAGCGCCGGCTAAACGGTGTCCTAAATCAATCCAATTTGTAATTGAATTGTAGGATATTGCAAAACTGGTGAATAATGGGATGTTTATCTGCTTCGATTGCTCTTGTACACGATAATTTGTGATGTCTTTTGTTGTGTGATAGTTGATGCTTAATTCAAAGATCAGAGATTTTATCCATAAATCCTGATCTCTTTTTTCATCAAAAGTAAAGATTGTATTGAAGTCGATATCTGGGAACTTGGCAATTACTTCATTGATAGAGATGAAGTAATCATACTGCATGTGCATAAGTACAAAACGATTAATTAACACATGTGCTGTTTCGTTATAACTACTGCATATTTTTTGCATTATTTTAAGTATTTGTCTCGAAGTTTCTTTGTTGTTTTGCATCACACATATGCGATTGAGAAAGGATAATTTTTTCATACTATCTAGTAAGACCGGGATCCCTCCAATCAAGGCGTACTGTAAGTCAAATGAATATAGTATTTCTGAAGGCTGCTTGTCAGATATTTTATCGGCACGTATTATTTGAATTCCAGATTTTCCTAGATTTTTTGTAAGTTCGCTTATGATGTCGTCAACTTCTTTCCAGTGTTTTTCAATAATATTTGGTTTTGATTCGTTAAAATCGAGTTTATGTTTAAGATTGATTTCCTGAAATAATTTATTCCACTCCGGATCGTTATCGAGCGCGATAAGTTTGTCATGTGCTGCGGCGATATCTATATAAAAATTCTCGCTGTCCGGTAACTGATTTGGGAGTAGATCCTCTAGATCTTGCAAATAACCTTTCGTTTTTAATTCTGTCAGTGTGTTGTTAAGCAGTTTTATTCCCGAAGTTCTTACATGAAATATGTAAATACTTATTCCTACTAAAAAGATTCCTAATAATATAAGTATTCTAAATAATATTTTCTTGTATTTCATACAACCTCCTAGTTCTTGGGAAACAATTCTTTATTTTGTTGTTTGGCTATCTCAATGCAATAAGCCAGGTATTGTGCTTTAAAAGGATCTTTTATTTGTTTAATTCCATTAGTGATCTTGTAAGGAATTAAAAATGTACAAAGATTTATTGTTATTGTTAAGACAACGCAAGCAGCAAATATTTTTAAGCTGAATTTTCTCAGCTTTTTATA
>JACQRL010000074.1 GCA_016206485.1 Planctomycetota bacterium
GAATTTAAGCATTCTGAGTCAATATCTCCCTTAACTTTGAATATTCCACCTTACTATGATGCCGGGGATCCATGGGAATTTCTTTGACCATTCTGACTTCATCTAAAGGAATTTTATTCTCCTTGAAAAGACGCATTATGGCAGCTGCATACCTCTCCACATCCTCTGATTTGAAATCCCATTTCAACGAAAATATCGCACATGTTTTTTCTCCAAGATGCACATCATCAATCCCTAAAAATGCCGCTTGTCTTACAAAGTCTAACCTCTTTAAAAGAATTTCGGCATGGATAGGAAAAAGATAGTCGTTTGCGCGTATAATGGTATTATGAACTCTGCCAACAAGCCACAAACGCCCCTGCTCATCTAATATCCCTACATCGCCTGTCCTGTGCCAAATCTTACCATTTGCTTCTTTTATCTTCGTAGACCTAAAAGCATCAGGGTTATTGTAGTAATTCTCACATACGTGTGCTCCGCTCACCACAAGTTCACCTGCTTTTCCTTTTTCGGCTTCCCATTCCTGCCACCCTTTTTCCCCTAATTCGACGTTTTTGCGTGAAATTTTAATGAATTTATAATCCAGGTCTTCGGAAATCCTTCCTACATTAACACCCTCTCTCTCCGATTTATCCTGTAACATTTCATTTGCTTCAATATGCCCGATTGGTTCTACCTCTGTAGAACCGTAGAGCACCAGAATTTCTGCTGTAGGTACAATTGCCTTAAAATCTCTGACATTATCTTTGCTGACAGGAGCACCTCCGGTAACCACCCGCCGTAACGTAGTAAGCACTATATTGTTAGAGCGGCAATACTCGGCAATCTTCACAAAGATTGACGGAGAAACAGTACAACATCTAACTTGCCTGGAAAAAATTTGATTAACTATGATAGATGCATCCCGATCTGAGGGAGCAGCCAGATCAATAGCCGGCAATATAGTCGTCACACCACCGGCAATATTATTTAATGAAAATATGGGGAATACTGGTAAATCAATATCTGTTTCATTATAAGGAATATCCTTATCAAGAGCACGATGCTGCGCGGCAAGGAATCTATGCGTACGATTTGCACCTTTAGGAACGCCTGAGCTGCCTGTGGTAAAGGTAATTAAAGCCGTATCATTGGATTCAACAGGCTCAATTGCGCACTCATTACCGTTTTGACGTAATTCGCTTAATCTTGCGTGGTATTGCTTTTCATGGTGTCCTACGATTATCTTGAGAGGTATTTCCGACAATTCTGGCACTGCGGCGCATAGTTCAAATGCCTTTTCAAAACTTATCATTGCTTTAGGTTCAACGATACGGGCGCTCACCCCTAATTGGTCCCTACGAGCCCACGAATCAAGAAATACGGCTATTGCTCCTATCTGCTGAACTGCAAACATGCTCAGATACAGTTCAAGAGACAGGGGGACAAAAATAATAACCCTATCTCCTTTTGCTATGCCGATATTTTTAAGTCCTCCTGCGATAGAACTAATCGCATGAACAAAATCTCCATAGTTGATTGACTCATGCCGTAAATCATCTGTGCCATTCCATTTCATGATTTCTTCTCCAGTAACCCAACACAATGCAATTCGCTCGTGGAAAAGTTGAGCGTGTCTGTAAAGAAAATAAATCACGTTGTTTTCTTGAACATTACCGGAAAGATTGCCAATCGCACTATATTCAAGCATAATCCTCCTTAAACCGGGATGAACCGCTGAAGCAGAAGTACGCACCCAACACCGATAGCGGTGCTTACAAATCGTCTTCTATATTCGAAGATATCATTTTTTACCCCGCGATAATATTTGTTCATCATAAAATTCAAGGTATAGGCAACCCAAGTGCCAATCATTACAATAAGCAAGGAATTCAGGCGATATGTCTGTTTATAGTAAATTAGCGGAATGATAGTTATGAATAATGTTGCCGTAATAATACAAGCAAGTTCTAACGCCTTACGGTAATGTTTTAGAAAACTCTCTGTTTTAAGCGTCCGACTGAGATACCCGGAAAAGAAATAGTTACAGATAATGGCAACCTGCCCGGTAATAGAAGCAAGATATGGCAGATACACCGTCATATGCCCGGGTATCGCATTAGCGACAAAAAGTAATGCCGTGGGTATAATCCCGATATAAAACAAAACCTTTACCTGGAAACTTGCTACTTTATCTTTTCCTTCGTAATGGACAAAAACGCGTATCAACAAATAATACATAATCTGTGCTAAGAGTAACGGCAGAAACCAATAAAAATTACATAGACTGATTGCCCCGTAATTAAGAAGCATCATAGCAATTAATCCGCTTGGCTTCAACAGCCTTGGCCGCAGCATAAGTAAAGTGGTTAGTCCTATTATTGCCAACAGGGTCTTTAAGTTTTCAATAACTATATCAATAGGTAAACGTGTCATTTTCGTCAAGATAAAATAGGTACCAAAGGGAACGATTATATTGTCGCTTCCCGATAGAGCAATAACTTCGAATCCTGTAACTAACAGGGATATTATAAATGCGATAAGTACGGATTCAGGTCTTCCTATCTGAGTTAATAAAAGTAGTGGCAGGTGTATACATAGAAATGTAACAAAAAAGAAAACAATAGAACCTTCCAGGCTCTTCAGGTTCCCCTCTACGTCAAATTTAATAGTGCCGTATCTGCCTCCGACAAGGGCTGCCAATGTATCTGAAATTGCCATTACCAAAATCGAAACAAAATAAACCACAGGTTTATTGCCCGATAATATAAATATTAAATAAACAGCAATGGGATAGTAAATTCCTCCATGAGACCTTCGCTCTAC
>JACQRL010000068.1 GCA_016206485.1 Planctomycetota bacterium
GAATTTAAGAGGTTTCATGTATGTTAATGACGAATCATTTCAATGATATAGCAACATTTCACCAGAGTTTATTTGAATCAGGCGTGTAAAATTAGGATTTCCGTCAAAATCGCGAATATCGGAGTTGCTATCCAGGTAACTTGAAAAGATAGTTTTTCTTTTATAATTCCCTGATGCAAAATGAGCTCTCCAAGCACATCTCAAAAATTCTTAATATTTTAGGCGAAAACCCTAATAGAGAAGGTTTAAAAAAAACCCCTCAAAGAGTTGCAAAAACATTCGAATTTTTTACCAAAGGCTATAAAGAAGAATTAAATGTCATTATAAATGGGGCTGTTTTCAAATCTGATGTGGATGAAATGATCATTTTGAAAGACATTGATTACGCGAGCCTATGTGAGCATCACTTGCTCCCATTTTATGGGAAATGCCATATTGCATATCTTCCAAAGGGGAAGATTCTTGGACTCTCTAAGTTAGCAAGGATTGTAGATATGTATGCCAAACGATTACAGGTTCAAGAGCACTTAACCAAGCAGATTGCTGATACGATTAACGATGTTTTAAAACCTCTTGGGGTAGGAGTTATTATGGAAGGTTACCACCTTTGCATGGCGATCCGAGGTATTTTGAAGCAGAATTCTTTATGTAAAACAAGTTCCATGTTAGGTCGCTTCAAAACAGATCCTCGTACTCGATCTGAATTTTTGACGCTGGTAAATCTTAACCGATAAATCGATATTGAGCGTCCATGGGTGATGATCAGATGAAAACCCATTATGATTTTATTGTAATTGGTGCCGGAGTTATTGGATCTGCTTTGGCTTGGAAGCTCTCGAAACTTTACCCTTCCAATCGTATATTACTGGTTGAGCAGATGAGTGCTCCCGCTATGCATACGAGCGGTAGAAATAGTGGAGTACTTCATCCGGGTTATCATCTTAAACCGGGGACGTTAAAGGCACATCTTTGCACGAAAGGAAATCAGTTGATGCGTGAATTTTGCGGGAATTATGGGATTCTACATAAACAGGTTGGAGCACTTGTAATTGCGCTTGATGGTTCAGAGGAAGCTCATTTAAAAACAATTTATGAAATGGGATTACAAAATGATGTCCCTTCATTACGGTTGCTTGATAGAAGTGAGTTGAAACAGAAGGAACCTGATGCTAATGGAATCTCTGCTATTTTTGCTCCGACTGGTACAGTTGTTGACTCAGCAGCGATTGTAAGAAAATTGTGTGAACTCAGTACCGCTAATGGAGTGACGGTGCGTTATAACGAAAAGGTGTATAATGTTAATGAGTCTGGTGGAAAGGTGCATATTGCTTCAACGAACTTGCAGCTGACGTGCAATAAGCTTTTCAACTGTGGAGGGCTCTGGGCTGATAGAATTTCGCATTTAGTTGGTGTCGGAAGAGAGTACAGAATATTTCCGTTTCGAGGAGAGTATTATGTATTAAGACGTGGACAACGTATGAACCATATGGTTTATCCGGTTCCAAACCCTGAATTTCCGTATTTAGGGATACATTTCACTCCGACTGTGGATGAAAAAGTGATTCTTGGACCAAATATTGTTTTGTCCCTTGGACGAGCGTCGTATGGTCTTTTAGATGTTAATATGTTTGATTTATATGAGATGATTGGTTCCAGACATTTTACAAGGCTTATGAGAAATAAGCGTTATTCAAAATATATACTGGAGTTTGCTCTCACTTCAATAAGTAAAAAAAGATTTGCTGAACAGGCATCGCGGCTTATCCCTGTCGATCCAGAATCACTTGAAAGAGGCCGACCGCCGGGAAATAGGGCTCAGTTGGTTGATAGAAATGGCTGTCTTGTCGATGATATGATTGTTTTAACCACCGGGAAAACTGTTCACGTGCTCAACGCAGTTTCGCCGGGTTTTACGTGCTCGCTTGCTTTTGCAGAGTATTTGATTGAGAAGTATACATCTTGAATAACGTTCTCTTTAGTCTATCAAGATTTTCACCTGTTTTAGCTGATGTATAAATGCTTTGGGACAGAGGAAAAACGGATTTGATTAATGCGGAGTTCATTCGTGTTCTGTTGATATCAATTTTATTTAGAATGACTAATCTGATTTTATGTATCAGCGCATTGGAATACTGATTGAGTTCGTTTTTAAGTATTTTCAATGTGTCTATGGGATTTATTTCAGCTTTTTTGCTCTGGTCAACTACTACAGCTAAAAATTTAGTCCTCTCAATTTGCGACAGGAACTCAATCCCGCGTCCCTTACCTGTTGATGCCCCTTCGATTAATCCGGGGATGTCCATAATAGTAAGTGGCTGTGTTATTTCATCCAGTTCTATAACTGCTGGTTGAGGTCCGGTTGTCGTAAATTTATAGTCAGCGGTTTTGTATTTAGAGCGGGTCAGGGAATTAATTAATGTTGTTTTGCCTGCGTTTGGGAAGCCGATCAGTCCAATGTCTGCTATCAGTGTCAAACGCAACAGAATATTTCTTTCTTCCCCATTTTTTCCTTCAAAGGAATATTTCGGTGCTTGATTGACAGAATTCTTCAGACTGCCGTTGCCTCTTCCGCCGTTTCCACCATAGGCAATTATTATGCTGCTATCGTGATTATTTAAAGATTTAAGCAATATATTTTTATTCTGATCGTAAATGTCTGTGCCC
>JACQRL010000077.1 GCA_016206485.1 Planctomycetota bacterium
ACATAAGTGTCAGTGATGAAAAAAAAAGGATGAATTTCCATCTTTTATTAAATAATAAATAACCCAGCCCTGGTATTAACCAGCACAGAAAAAAACTTGTTAAATGTCTTTTAGTATACTCTTTATATCCCGTCATCCAGATTATAAATCCCACAAACAGAAATATGGTTACTACTACAAGTTTATGGGTTAATGTCATGCCGAATATTATATCGGTATTAAGCTGTCAGTATACATATAGAATCCATAATAGAATAGCGCAATAAACGAATTTCGTGTTACGTGTCACGAATTTCCCATCTGATAAAATGATTCTGAATCAACGTATTTCGGATTCAATTCAATTTCTTAAAATTCTTTGTTCATTCAAACAAGCCGTGATTCAAAATCCGCAATACGGAACTCATAACCCGTTTATGCGCCCAGCAGTATTCCCATTATGTTAGGCGCTTATAGATATATCGGGTAGATTCCAGCAGTTAAGAATCTGAATGCTCTTAAACAATCTGAGTCTTTTGGAGGTCACCATGTTAGAGATTTTTAAAAAACGCGATGCTGAATCTGTAGAAAATGTACGGAATAATAATGAGATAGAGTTGATTTTAACGCTTCCGTTCTGCATGAAACATGATATTTCCAATCTTAATTTAGGTTTATCACTTACATTTGAGAAATTAAAGACTCTATTCAGCAGTTCAAAGAAAATTGTCAGAATTTTTGTTCCGTATGCTGATCCTGTCGTTACAGCAGTATTTTCTCCTGTTCCGCAGACTATGATCGTTACTACATCAAATAGTGGGAGGAGGGTTAAAGGGAATTCTGTCCTGGAAAGATTGAAAAGTGCAAATGATGTGCTTGTACGATATCTTGTTGAAAACAAAAAGGGCAGTAGTTTATATCAGGTTCATGCAAAATTGTTTATATTTGATGATACATGCGCATATATCGGATCTGCAAACCTAACTGATACAAGTCTTAATTACAATCTGGAGCTTGGAATCATAGTTTATGACAAAGATTTTATTAAAAGAGCTACAGTGTTGTTCGACTGCATTTTTGAACGATATGCAGTGCCGGTTGAATTAATCTGATTCAAGTAATGGTTTAAAAAGCTCTATAATAGAAGTATTGGGATGCTCGTATTTCTAATGAAACTTTCTACGAATGAACCCATAATCCAGTGATTTATTTGATCCCTTTTGCTTCCGGATATTACGATGTCTGCATTTGCTTTTACGGCGACTCTCCATAGGCGATCAACAGGATCTCCTCTGTCGTAAATATATTTACCCTCCAATCCCAGTCTGTTCACATTGCCGACATGTCTTTTCATATAATGGTGTATTTCATATTCCTGGAGTGATTGTTCAGGATGTCCGTTTGTGTGATTCCAATAAGGTTTTGGTCCGACTCTAATGAGTGTAATAGAACTGTTCCACCATTTAGCAAATGTTGCGGCGGTATTTACGGCACTTTCGGAGATTGTTGATCCGTCCAGAGGAACAACTACGCTTTTGTATGAGTATCCATTATTTAGTTTTTTTCCTGGTTTGAGCAAAAGCAATGGTTTTTTGCATGTGTGAGTGATTTTTTGAGCGACGCTTCCCAGAGATATTGAAAATAGTCCGGTGTTTCCATGTGTTGTCAGAAGAATTGCATCGATTTCCAGCTTGTTAGCCTCACTAAGAATAACCTGAACAGGATCCCCTGTTTTTATTGCGATGCTTGTCTTTAGCATTTTGGGTGTGCCATTATAGAGGCTTCTCAAGGATGGCGTGATTTCACAGGTTTCATCTTCTCTGGACAGAACTCTGATTATATATACATGGGCATCTTCTTCTACCAGTGAGATGGCATGAGGTATTATTGACTCTGAGAGTTTGGATCCGTCAAGCGGAATCAGAATTTTCTTAATCATTGGAAATCAACTAGTCATATGATAGTGCTCGCCGAAGTTTTTTTCAAGACTATCAGATTCTAGATCGGAAACAGATTTTTAACATGAAATTGTCAATATTATGGCCGTATGATAAGCAATGGTATACCGAAGTGGCAATTTTTATACAATATCCGTAATGAAAATTGTTATAAATGGAACAGAAATGGACATTAAAGGGGTTAAAACTATCTCAGAACTCGTTAAAACAATGAATTTTGATAATAAACCTCTTGCCGTTGAGTATAATGGGGCGGTTTTAAAATCTGCCCATTTGGAAACTACTTTGCTTAAGAATGGGGATAAAATCGAAATAGTGACATTTGTCGGGGGAGGATGAATCCATTTCAGATTGCTGATTTCGGATTTGAGAATGAAATGAAGGAGGTAATATGAGCTTAGATTTGCTAAAGATTGGAAAACATACATTTAATTCAAGGTTGATTTTAGGTACGGGTAAATACAGTTCACCTGAGATAATGAAAATGGCTTTGGAGGCATCTGGGACAGAGTTTGTGACTGTCGCTGTGAGAAGGGTTGATTTCAGTAATCCAAATGATCCAGTTATGTCTGCTCTGGATTTAAAAAAATATAAACTGCTTCCTAATACTGCCGCTTGTTTTACTGCTGATGAAGCAATAAGGACCGCTCAGCTTGGACGTGAGTTGTGCGGAACTGAATTAGTAAAACTAGAGGTGATTGGTGACAAGGAGACTTTGTATCCTGATCTTGATGAACTGTTGAAGGCGACAAAACAGCTTGTTAAAGATGGGTTTGTCGTGATGGCATATACGACAGATGATCTTATCTACGCGCTCAAACTCCAGGATGCAGGGGCAGCATGCGTAATGCCTTTGGGCGCTCCTATCGGAAGCGGTCTTGGGATTTTGAATCAATTAAACATAAAAATAATATGCAGAAGATTATCTGTCCCTGTAATTGTTGACGCAGGTGTTGGAACAGCATCTGATGTTGCTGTTGCGATGGAGCTTGGCGCCGGTGGGATACTATTGAATACAGGAGTTGCGCTCGCAAAAGATCCTGTAAAGATGGCAGAAGCAGTCAAGCTCGCATGTATTTCTGGAAGGCTTGCCTGTCTTTCCGGCAGAATGCCTAAACGTGAGTATGCAAGTCCTTCAAGCCCTGATGTTGGGAAAATCAACAGCTAAGTGCAAGCTGCCGGCTACTTGCACCTAGCTACTCTAGTTGTTATTTATCTTGTAGTGTGATTCTGAAGGGAAAATCCGCGGTGTCGATCTCAACCAATGCTTCTTCCTTGTATTGATCATGAACAACAAAAAGGTATTTGATGGTTTTATTAAGAAGTCCTTCTATTTTGAAAAATCCATCCTGATCTGAATAGACCACTTTTTTATCTGTTCCATCCTGAAGACACCCTATCATTGCTTTTTGAACAGGATCTCCATTTTTATTAATTACTTGTGCGGAGATGAAAAATTTCCCATCTGTAAGCTTATCCATTATCACTAATATCCGCTGATTAAGTTCAAATTTGTTGATCCTGATCTCCTGATATCCATTCTTTCTTGCTACGATTAACCCTGTTGATTTCCCTGTAGTTTCAAGATTAAAAAAACCGTTTTGATCTGTCTGTGTCGTGGCAAGCCACACGCTATTATCCATATGGATTAATGTAGTGCCGGAGATAGGAACTCCGCCTGTGTTTATGCAATATCCGTAGATGGCATTGGAGCTTTTTTCAAAATCTATTTTTAGGCTCTTTGTCTCTCCTTCTGAGAGGCTGCTCATTGCTTTGACAAATGTATTGAATCCTTTTTTGTTGATCTCAAGGACAAACTCTGTTCCAGCAGGGACAGGCAGTTCCTTGATAAAAGAATCGCATGTATATGAGGCGTCGATAAAATCCAATAAAGTATCAGGAACAATCAGGCTGATTTTTGTGTTTTCTGTGTCAGGATAGCAATCAAGTATTACTGCAGCTTTTTTTAATGGTCTGATTTCAATATTGATATCTTCCTTCTTTTTTGTCAGTTCTACTTTCGTTAATTTAAAATAGTAAACACGTTTTATAATAGGGGCATCAGTATTGTCAGCCGGCAATGCGATTCCAAAGCCGTTAGCACTCACGATAAGATTACTTACATCTATAAAAACAGTGTCAGTTTGCTGGGACATCGTTTTATATTTGTAGCTTATTGTGAATTTTCCTTCTTTATCTGTTGTTGCACGTTTTAAGTTTTTGAGAAGTGACGCATGCAGCTTGAACGGATCTTTCTCAAATTTTTTCTTAAGTTCTTTTATACTGAGATTGTTGTCAGGGACAATAACTGACATAATCGGCATTTGCTCTGCGGTAGACCCATCTGGCATGATTACAGTCCCGCTAATATTCACTTCTCTCTCAATTTCTTCATTTGCTGGTTTAACGGGTTGAGTATCCTTTGAATCAACAACAGCCGTCTCTTTAGAGGCAGACTTATTTTGATTACCGGAGACAGAAACAGTATTTGCAGGGTTTATCTTGTTCGTAGCGTTAAAATCGGGTTTATTGCTGCCCGATAGACTTGTGATGAGCAAGTAACTAAAAATTGCCGGTACACCGAGTAAAGCGATTATTTTCGTCATAATACCTCCTGGTAAAACGTTTATGATATTTTTAGTAAATGGATTACTTTCTTTGTAGGGGACAGACTCAATTATTTTTTCCACTATTAGCGCAGATTTGCTGATTATGGTTTGATCAGCCGATCCGATAATCTTCAGGGAAGAGTTAATATCATTGTCGATACAAGCTATTCCTGCAAGAAAGAGCTTGTCTTTTAGTTTCGTTATTGATTCATGTATTATTCTTCCAACGTTCGACTTGGGAATTTGAGTCACTTCGGAGATCTCCCTGTAGCTTAAATCATGGGTATAGGCTAAGGATATAAGCAGCTGTTCTTCATCCGGAAGCGCATTTACTGCCTGATTCAAACTCTGTATTAGAAC